>JAKLEJ010000545.1 GCA_022711695.1 Verrucomicrobiota bacterium
TGGTCGTCCCGCAGCCACTTGTCCACCTCCTCCTGCGCGGCGTCGTCTTCCTCGAGCAACTGCCGGTACTCGCGCTCGATCGGGTCGTTCGGGTCAACGGCCTTCGGGGCGGGCCGGGCGATGTCGAACGCCAGGTTGGAGGCAGTCGCCGTCGGGCGGGCGCCGGGCAGGGCCTGGACAACGCCCGAACCAGGCAGATCGGCCCCACAGGCGGCCCCCAACGCCAGCGCGAGTCCCAGCAGGCTGCCGGCCAGCGCTCCACCGCAGGCGCGCCCGGCGCCTCGCGTCGCGCCGGGCGTTCGGATGCCGATCGGACCGTTGAACATGCCCTGACCGTAGCACAGCCGGGGGCGCGCACAATCCTTGAATCGGCGGCGGGCCCCGGCCGGGGAACGAGGCAGGCGACTGTCGGTTTGCCAATGAAAGAAGAAAGGCCGCCTAATGAGAGCCCATTTTGTTGTTCCCTTTTGCGGGAAGGAGGGTAACATGCCCCGCCTGATTGCAGGCCATGCCTGCGACGAGAAATTGCAACTGCTGAAATACTTATGCCACTGACACATACGCGAGACCTGTTTGCGAAAGCTCTCAAGGGCAAGTACGCCTTGGGCGCTTTCAACGTGAACAACATGGAGCTGATCCAGGCCATCGTGGAGGCTTGCGAAGAGGAAAAGGCTCCTCTCATCCTTCAGATTTCCAAGGGCGCACGCCAATACGCGAACCCCGTTTACCTGAAGAAGCTCATCGAGGCGGCGGTCAGCCTCTCGAACATCCCCATTGCCGTGCATCTGGACCACGGCGACACCTTCGACCTGTGCAAGCAGTGCATCGACGAGGGCTTCACCAGCGTGATGATCGACGCCAGCCACGAACCGTTCGAAAAGAACGTCGAGATCAGCAAGAAGGTCGTGGAATACGCCCACAAGCACAATTGCTCGGTCGAAGGCGAACTGGGCCACCTCGTCGGCGCCCAGTTCGACGAGGGCGAAGAGGGCGGCAGTTTCTCGACCGGGGGCCATTACACCCACCCGGAGGAAGCGGTCAAGTTCGTGAAGGAATCCGGAGTGGATTCGCTGGCGATTGCCATCGGCAACTCGCACGGGGCCTATAAGTTCAAGGGAGAACAGCACCTGGACCTCGAGCGTCTCAAGGCCATCAAGAAGGCCCTCATGGACGCCGGGTTGGGCGACTACCCGCTGGTGCTGCACGGCGCCTCGAGCGTGCCCCAGGACCTCGTGGCCGAGGTCAACAAATACGGCGGCAAAATGCCTGACGCCCAGGGCGTGCCCGAGGCCGACATCGAAGTCGCCCGCCGGGTCGGCTGCACCAAGGTCAACATCGACACCGACCTGCGCATCGCCCTGACCGCCGGCATCCGCAAGGTCTTCACCGAGAGCCCGAAGGAGTTCGATCCGCGCAAGTACCTCGGACCGGCCCGCGCCCGCGTCAAGGAACTGGTCCGGCACAAGGTCAAGAACGTCCTGTGCTGCGCCGGGCACGCCTTCGATTGATTTCTGCGGCGGTGTTGGTTCTCAGCGGCCCGTGACCGTGTGCGTCGGTCACGGGCCGTTTTCTTTTCCCGCTTCAACTGCGCGCCGGTTTGTTGCAGGCTCGCGCGCATGGCCACACGAAATTCCGGAACCTTTCGCCGGGCCGCCAGGGCGTTCGCCCTCATGGCCGGGCTGGCGTGCCTTCACCCCGCCCCCGCCGCGGCAGCCGCGCCCGACCTGTCCATCCCCATCCCCGCCGGAGAAACGCGCCTCGCCGATCTCGGGCTCTACCGGGTGGGCTGGCAATCCTACGGCCGACCGACCGCGTGGATGCCCCTGTCGTGGACCGGCCACTTCGACCCGGCCACCGGGGTGTCCTACGCGCCCTGGGGACGCGTGCAAGGCCGGGACGCGTTCCTGATGCATTCGCCGTGGCGCGTGCCGCCCGGCAAGACCTGGGCGGAATACCTGCTCGTCCTGCCGCGCGCCACACCCCTGCGGCTCGACTTCTCGATCGCCATGGGGTCGGACGTGGCCTCGCCGGACAAAAGCGACGGAGTGACATTCTCGTGCTCGCTGGCGGTGGACGGCCGCGAGATCGAACTCATGCGCCAGCACCAGGACAAGGCCGAGTGGCGGGACTATTCGTTCAACCTCGCCGCGCACGCCGGGAAGACGGCGCGGCTGCGCCTGCAAGTCGAGCCCGGCCCCCGCAACAACGCGTCGTTCGATTATTCCTTCTTCGGAGACGCCCGAATCACGGCCGGCGCGCCCGGCCGCGCCGGCGAGACCGTCGATGCGCTCGTGGCCAGCCGCGCCATCCGGGCGACGGCCGACGCGGATCGTCGCCGCCTGTCCAACACCTCGACCAACGGCGTGGCCCCATCCAACTTGCTTCCCTGCGTCAACGCCATCGAACCCGCCGGGGCCGCCTGGCGGTTCAGTTCCGAGGGGGCGGACTGCCGCGTGGTCTATGCCTACACGCCCGCCACCGGCACGCTCGATGACTTTACCGTCCAGGTGGACGACGGGCGGCCCTTCCTTCCGGCTCACGGGGGCGGGCTAACGGCCCTGCTGGCGGCGGGCGCGAGCGGGACCGGGCCGGAAGCGAACCCCCGGGAGACCTTCCTGACCGGCGGCAGGCTCGTCGAAGCCCGGCTCGAGGGCGGACATCTGCGAGTGCGGTGGGAGTATCCAGCCGGGGAGCGTTCGTTGCGGGTCGATTGGACCTTCGGCGTGGCCGGCAAAGCGCTCCTGGTGTCGGCCCGCTGCGACGATCTGCGCATCACCCGCTTCTCGCTCGGGGAAGCGGTGGCCCCGCTGCGGCGCAGTCTTCGCGTCCCTTACCTGGTGGGCAACCTCCACTACCTTCCGG
>JAKLEJ010000546.1 GCA_022711695.1 Verrucomicrobiota bacterium
CCGCTCGTTCCTGGGCGCTTGCGCCGCGCCGATGCTCGTAAGGGCGGCGGCGCCGTCCGTGAGCGGCCTGCTCGATTCGTTCGCCTGGGGAGACCGGGAGATTCCGGTTTCCGGCGCCGGGGGGGCGTCGAGCCCCGTCATCGACAAAGCCGTCGCCGAGGCGATGCGCCAGCACGGCATCGTCGGCTGCGGCATCTGCGTGACACGAGGCGACGCCCTCGTGCACGCCAGGGGCTACGGTTGCGCGGAGCTGCCAGGAACGCCCTTTCTGCCGACGACCGCCAGCCGCTGCGGCAGCCTGGCCAAGCCGGTCACGGCGCTCTCGGCGCTGGTCCTTTCCGATCAGGGAAAGCTGGACCTGGACGCCGAGGCGCTGCCCCTCCTCAAGGAGGCGGGGATCACGCCCCGGCCGCTCCGGGGGGCGAAGATGGACGAGCGGATTCACCGGATCCGGGTCAGGCATCTGATGGATCACACGTCCGGGCTGCCCAACGGAACGACCTACACGGCTTGGAGACCCGGGCTGGACGTGGCGAGCCGGCAGGGTCTGGACCACGTGGCCACCGGGGCCGATGTGGCCGCCGACGGCCTGGGCAACGCGCGCCTGGATTCGGACCCGGGGGACAATTACCAATACGCCAACGCGAACTTCGTCATTCTCGCCCGCGTCATCGAAGCCCGCGGCGGAATGCCGTTCAACGATTACCTGACCAAAGTGGCGATGGCGAAGTTCGGGCTGGGGCCGGAGGAAATCTACGTGTCGCGGAACCAGCTTGGCCCGGACTGCCGGGAGCGGGGCCGGAACGAGCCCGCCTATTATCAGACCAGCAGCGACCGGTTCGTGTCGTTCGTGCCGGCCGAGCGGTCGCATGGGCGGATTTACGCCGAGGCGTATCGCGGGTACACGACCGAGGCGTCCGACGGGGGCGGAGGCATCGCCTGCGCGGCGCCGGCTCTTGGCAAAATCCTGGCGAACCTCCGTTCGGACAAGCCGGCGCTGTCCAGGCGCGCCCTGTCGGAGATCCTCACGCCCCCGGCGCACTACGCCCGGGGGAAGGGGTTCGACCCCGCCAGCTCGACGTTCTACAGCAAAGGATTCAACGTCCGGCTCGCGGAGGGCCGCCCGTGGTTTGGGCATGGCGGCATGACGCAGCACTGCGGCGGGATCATCGGGCACGGCGCCGGCTGCCAGTACGTGGCCGTCTCGAACTGGAACAACGCGGGCAACCCGTATGTGGACGCGATCCTGGGCCGGGCCCTGAAAGCCGCATTGGAGAAACTGGGCTAGTGAGTGAGGGCGAAGACGACGATGTTCGCGGCAAGCTTGCGGGCGTCTTCCGGGGCAACCCGCTCGCAACTGGGGATGCAGTTGCCGTTCTGGGCCCAGCCGCAAGTGAGCGCCTTGGGGCTGAAGACCACCACCAGGTGGCCGTCGTACTCGATCCCCTGGAGAAGCGATTGGTTCCGGGAAGGCCGTGTCGAGTCGGCCCCGGAAAGGCAGGCAACCGAGTCGATCTCGTAAAGGGACCGATAGACCAGATGTTCGCGAGGAAGCGTCTTGAGGGGGGCCTCCGGAAAGACCTTCTTCATCTCGCGCTCGAAGGAGCGGACAAACGACGGGTTGCCACAGCAGGCGGTGGCGAGGAGAAAACCGCCCCGGGTCAAGTGGCGCCGCAGCCACTGTGTTTCGGCTTGGTTCAGGACGACGCCGAAATGTCCGGCCATGAAGAGGAACGGATAGGAGGCCAGTGCGGGATCCTCCAGGGTCAGGACCTTGGGTTCAGGGGAGGCCTGGATCGAGACGGTTCGGCGGAGCAAGGCGCTGACATTCTCGAGGACGTGGGCGAAGTCTTTGGCGTTCCAGTCGTTCCGCTGGTCCGGGTTGCTCGTATCGACGGTGTATTTCAGGCGCACCAGCGTCAGTTCCTGGCCGGGGGCAGCCGAGGGCGCGGCGGCGGCGATGCCCGCCATGAGGAGGAGGCCCAGCCATGCGGAACGACGAGACATTCCAAGGCAAGCTATGCGCCAAGCCGCAAGCGGGGTCAATCGGAATCCGGGGTTTTGCTTGCCATTTGCGGGGTGTTGCCGGTAAATGCAGTCATGATGCGGCAGGCGATCAAGACGCTGGAGGTGGAGACGCGCGGGCGGGGCTTTTATGAAGTGACCGCCGAGGCGGCGAAACTGGCGCGGGAGAGCGGGTTTCAAACCGGCTTGATGACGTTGGTGGTGCAGCACACCTCGGCCTCGTTGCTGGTGCAGGAAAACGCCGATCCCGAGGTGCGCCGCGACCTCGAACGCTTCTTCTCGCGCCTGGTCCCGGACGGCGACGCCCTGTTCCGGCACACCCTCGAAGGAGACGACGACATGCCGGCGCACGTGCGGGCGGCGCTCACCGCCACCAGCCTGAGCCTTCCCATCGCCGAGGGGCGCCTGGCGCTCGGAACCTGGCAGGGCATCTACCTCTGGGAACATCGCCTGGCGCGGCACCGCAGGCAGATCGTGGCGCACCTGCTCGGGGAGTAGCCCGCCCGGCCCGCTCGCCGGGAACCGGATTTCTTCCCGGAACTTCCGGATCAGAGTTCCTGGGGCCGGGCCATGAGTTCGGCCACCCGCGCCAGCAGACGACCGGCGGCGCCGCCATCCAGCACCCGGTGGTCAAAGCTCAGGGTCAGGTTGGCTTCCATGACGGGGACGAACTGCCGGCTGGCGTCGTCCCACGCGGGCACACGGCGGCCCGAACCCAGCCCCAGCACGAGGGTCTGCTCGGGCAAGGGGATGGGCGTGGCCCAGGTGAGGCCGAAGGTGCCGAAGTTAGTGACGGTGGCGATGGAGCCGCCGGTGGCCTGGGCGGGC
>JAKLEJ010000547.1 GCA_022711695.1 Verrucomicrobiota bacterium
GGGGAGATTGCGCTGGTCTTCCGGTTGGAACCCACCGCGCGCTGACGTCCGCCGTGTGTGTCCCGTCGTCGGCGCGGGCTCGCGCCGCTCCTCCCCGGGGCCGCGCGCAACGCGCGGAACCGGTTTCAAGATCCTCCCCTGAACGCCCCTCGGCTCCAAGCAGCGCGGGTGCAAGGCGGCGGATTGCGTCTTGAAGTCCACGCCACCTGCCCTATTTTCGCGACATGTTGAAGCTGGCGAGCCTCCTGGGGTTGTTGGTTTTCTTTGCCGTGGCTTGGAGCCTCTCGGCGAATCGCCGGTCCTTTCCGTGGCGCACGGTGCTGTGGGGCCTGCTGCTGCAGTTCGCCTTCGCCCTATTGATTCTCAAGACACCCTGGGGGCGGGCGGCCTTCGATTTCGCCGGGTCGGCCATCAACCGCCTGGTGGGGTTCTCGAACGAGGGCTGCAAGTTCGTCTTCGGGCCGCTGGCCAATGACGCCCTCATGAAAGGCCCTTTCGGGCCGGGCAACGCCTTCGTTTTCGCCATCACCATCACCGGCACCATCGTCCTCGTCGCGGCCTTGTCGTCGCTTCTCTACCATTGGGGGGTGCTGCAGCGCGTGGTGCACGCCATGGCCTGGGTCATGCGCAAGGCCATGCGCACCAGCGGCAGCGAAACCCTTTCCGCCGCCGCCAATGTCTTCATGGGCCAGACGGAAGCGCCGCTGCTGATCAAGCCGTACATTCCGCGGATGACCGGCAGCGAGCTTCTGGCCATGATGATTGGCGGCATGGCCACCATCGCCGGCGGCGTCGCCGCCGTCTATGTCAAGATCGCCACCGATGCCGGGCATCCGGACTTCGCGGGGCACCTGCTGACCGCCTCGGTGTTGAACGCGCCGGCCGGGTTGATGATGGCGAAGATCCTGCTGCCCGAAACCGAGAAAAGCGAAACGGCCTCCTTGGCGCCGGCCCAGGTCCAGCGGACTACGGCCAATTCCATCGACGCGCTCTGCCGCGGGGCCGGGGAGGGGCTGTTCCTGTCGTTGAATGTCGTGGGCATGCTGATCGCGTTTGTGGCGGTGGTGGCGCTGGCCAACTTCGTGCTGGCCTGGGGGCAGGGCCTCGTGGGCATTGCCCAGCCTGCCAGCCTGCAAACCCTCTTCGGCTGGATCAACGCCCCGGTCGCCTGGCTGATCGGCGTGCCCTGGCGGGATTGTCTGACCATCGGCCAGGTTCTGGGCGAGCGCATCGTGCTCAACGAGTTCATCGGCTATGTGTCCTTGAACCAGGCGCAAGTGGACCCGCGCAGCTATGCCCTGGCCACTTTTGCCCTGTGCGGCTTCGCCAACTTTGCCAGCATCGCCATCCAGGTGGGCGGCATCGGCAGCCTGGCCCCCGAGCGCCGCGCGGAAATGGCCCGCCTGGGCGTCAAAGCCATGATCGGCGGCCTGCTGGCGTGTTACGTCAGCGCCGCCATCGCCGGCGTCCTGCTCTGAGCCGCGCCGGTCGGCTTCCCGGACGCGCGCGAGTGCGGCAGCAGGCGCAGTATGTCGTTGCGCCGGACCGAACCGCCATGGAGTATTGCCTCATGCGTCGGCTGCCACTGCTCGGGCTGTGTTTGCTCATGACCCGCCTTGCGAGTCAGGGCCTGGGGTTTCCCGTCGAGCTGGCGATCGCGCCAGCCCAGCCCGCGGCCAGCCAGACACAGCCCGCCAGCCCTCCCCGGAAGCCGCATCCGCGCGTCTTCACCTGGCAGGATGTGCTGTTGCCCGAGTACACCAATTACCTGGCCGGCCTGCGCGCGGCAGGCTGCCCCGACGATCACGTGCGTCGCATCGCCGTGAGCGACGTCAGCCGGTTTTTCGACGAAAAGCGGCTGCACGAAGCCCGGCAATACGACTTCGAGTGGTGGAAGCCGATTCCGCCCACGCGCTTGTTTCCGCCCGCGGGGGCCGGGGATGACGAACGAGTGGACAAGGCGCGCGCCAGCCTCTTCGAGCGCTTGCTCGGCCCCAACTGGACGAACGAAGCGAGCCTGCCTCCGTACGTCTCGGGCCTGGTGCAGAACCTTGTGGGGCCGGTCCTGGGCGCTCTGCCGGCGGCCCGCCTGGCCACGGTTGCGGACATTTGCCGGCGGTCGGACGAGCGCCTGCGCGAGTATCGAGCCGCACGATTCTCCCTCGGCGAGGCCATCGATCCGGTCGAAGAGGCGCGGTTGCGGCAGCAGACCCGGGACGAACTCTCACGGGTGCTCAGCGCCGGGGAGATGGAGGAATTCGTGCTGCGCAACTCGCACAACGCCGAGACGCTCCGCCAGGCGCTGCAGCCGTTCAAGCCCACCCGGGAGGAATTCCTCGCCATTTTTCGCGCCCTGGACCCCCTGCAACACCGCATTCAGCTCGAATACGGCAGCGAAGCGGCCTTGAGCTTGCGGCAGCGTCTCGAGCATGAGGCGCAGTGCCGCCGCGCCGTCGAGGAGGTGTTGCCGTCAGAGCGGTTCCGGGCCTACCTGGCCGCGGTGGACGCCTGTTACCGGCGGGCTCACGAGGAGGGCGGCAAGCTCGGCCTCGGCCAGGACGCGGTGAGCCGCCTGGCGGAACTCTACCGCAGCCAGGCGGCCCGGCGGGAGAAGGTCACCCGCGATCCAACCCTCAATGCCGACCAGCGCAGCGCCGCCTTGCAGGACATCGCCGCCGAGGAGGAGCGGTTGCGCGCGGAGGCCATCGGCCCGGTGCGGCCCGTGAAGACGCCTTGAGGCAGAACGCCCCTCGGGTCAGGGATTGGTGCTCACCCGGTAAAACCGCCGAACCGCGCCGCCCGGCGTGGTGGTGAAGCGCCAGGAGGCGCCCGGCGTGTTCGTCGT
>JAKLEJ010000548.1 GCA_022711695.1 Verrucomicrobiota bacterium
ACCCTCACCCGCCTGGTCGATTACGAGCAATTCTGCGGAACCCAGCCTCCTGCCTCCATGAATCCACTCCACCCGGACGAAGTGACGGTCCAAGACCTCAAACGGGCTCTCGAAGAACCCGCCCTGGGCATTCGCGCGCTGGATGTGCGCGAACCCGACGAACACCGGATCGCGCGCATCGAAGGCGTGGCGCTGCTGCCGCTCAGCGGCCTCGAACAGCGCGTTGGGGAACTCGACCCCAACCAGGCCTACTACCTGTGCTGCAAAGCCGGAGGCCGCTCGATGAAGGCCCTCCAATTCCTGCGCCAGCGCGGATTCAAGAATCTCAAGAGCGTCAAGGGCGGCATCGCGGCCTGGTCGAAAGAAATCGACCCGAAGGTGCCGTGCTACTGAGGGTCCCCTGCCCTGCCCTGCTCTGCGCTGGCGCGGCCGCCTGGCCCTGGATTCCGCCGCGAGGCGTCGCCTCGGCGATCATCTTCCAAGAAAGAACCACAGCGCCGCCCCCAGGAGTCCCACCGCTGTGGCCCACCACAGCCAGGAAATGCCCCGCGGCCGAGGATCCTTCGTCCCGCCAAACTCGCGTTTGACGAAGTCGTCGTAATCGAAGGAGTCGTCCGGCAAACCGAGATGGCTGGCGGCGGCCTCCTCCGCCCAGCCGGTCTGTTCGTCCGAACCGCACTGTGGGCAGCACCGCGCCTTCGCGGGAACGTCCGCGCCGCAATTGGGGCACACTGAAGGAGGGGTCCGCGGCATACAGCCAGGGCACGTCCCCCGGCGGACCAACCGCGCCGCCGGGGCGCCATCTCAACCCACGCCCGCGTATTCCTCGTCGGTCTTGAGGTCCAGGCCCATCAGCACGTAATCATGGGCGACGGCCTGCATGTCCTTGACGTAGTCAGGCAGGATGAGGAGGGTGCGAAAGCCCAGGAGGCCAAACATCTTGATGGCCGCTTCCTGCTCCCCCAGGAACTCGGCCTCGATCTTCTCGAGGCCGATGCTGCGGGCCAGGTCGATCAGCTCCTGAATGAGCAGCCGCCCCAGGCCTTGTCCCCGATATTCGGGGTGCACCAGCACGCTCACCCGGCCGATATGCCGCTTCCAGCCCCCGAGTTGCTGATGGAGCGAAGCGTCGCCAACCACCTTGCTCCCCTCCAGCGCCAGCAGTGGCAGAATCCGCCCCAGATCGATCTTCTTGCACCATTGGCGAATCACCTTCGGGTCCGAGACCCGGTGCTTGATGAAGAGCTTCTCCGGCTCGGGAATGGCCTGGAAGAATTGAAAAAAACCCTTTTCGTCCTCCGTGCTCAGCGGCCGGAGGGTGTACTTCTGTTTCGCCTTCAAGGCGATCTTCCGCGGATAGCGCTCCAGGATGTCGTCCAGCATAGGTTGTCCTTTCTAATACTTGAGTTAACCTACGCCACGAACTCGCCGCCGACAAGCCCCGAATCGGCGCCGAAATCCGCGGCCAAGTCGTGGGATGGGCGGCGCGTCATCGCCATTGAGCGGCGGGAGGAACCGATGTAAGGTGGTGAGGAAGCCGGGTGCTCATGTCTGCGACTCACTCAAGCGACGGGACGAGCGGCGGGGCCACGCTGGCGGCGCTGCTGGACGCCCATACGGTTCCGGGGCGGTTGTTCCGCTCCGAGGCGGGGAAGGCGCGCTGCCTGGCGTGCGGGCACCGCTGCCTGATCGCGCCGGGCAAACGCGGCGTGTGCAAGGTGCGCTACAACGACCGGGGCGAGTTGCGGGTACCTTTCGGCTACGTCGCGGGCCTGGCGTGCGACCCGGTCGAGAAGAAGCCATTCTTTCATGTGCTGCCCGGCAGCGATGCGCTGACCTTCGGGATGCTGGGGTGCGATTTTCACTGCGGGTATTGCCAGAACTGGGTGACCAGCCAGGCGCTGCGGGACGAGGCAGCCCGGGCGCCCCTGCGGCCCATGAGCCCGGAGGCGCTGGTGGAGGCGGCAGAACGGAACGGGGCCGCGCTGGTGGTCTCGAGCTACAACGAGCCGCTGATCACCGCGGAGTGGGCGGCGGCGGTGTTCGAGCGGGCAGCGGCGCGAGGCCTGCGCTGCGCCTTCGTTTCCAACGGCAATGCGACGCCCGAGGCGCTGGATTTGCTCCAGCCGTGGCTAACGGCCTACAAGGTGGATCTCAAGTGTTTCAACGACCGCAATTACCGCAGCCTGGGCGGAACGCTCGATGCGGTGACCGGAACCATCGCCGAGGTGCACCGGCGCGGGATCTGGATCGAGGTGGTGACGCTGATCGTGCCCGGGTTCAACAACAGCGAGGCCGAATTGCGCGAGACGGCGCGGTTCCTGAACTCGGTGAGCCCGGACATTCCCTGGCACGTGACGGCCTTCCATCCCGATTACCGGATGCAGGAAACGCCCAGAACGGCGTCGAACGACCTGCTGCGGGCGGTGGAGATCGGCCGCGCCGAGGGGCTGCGGTTTGTTTATGCGGGCAATCTGCCGGGGCGGGTGGGAGCCACCGAGGACACCTGCTGCCCCGGGTGCGGCCGCAAGCTCATCGAGCGGCGCGGGTTCGCGGTGCTGGGGTACCGTCTCACCGGGAATGGCGCGTGCCCCGACTGCGATCGGCCCCTTCCCGGCGTCTGGCCCAAGCAGGGAGGGGACGACGTCAGGACCGCCGCGGCAGGCAACTGGTGGAGCCGGGCTCCGAGACGGGTCGCTTGAGCACAGGGTGACATCATGTGGCGCAAGGAACAGCAGACACACGCGGGAGTCCGACCGGCGGCGGTGGCGGGCCGGTTCTACCCGGACGATCCGGCCGAGCTCGGAATCCAGGTGAAAGCGTGTCTGACGGGGGCACACGCC
>JAKLEJ010000549.1 GCA_022711695.1 Verrucomicrobiota bacterium
TAAAGCTGCTGCAGCAGGGCCGCGTAGTTGGCCTGGCCGGTCCCCAGCGGCACATCCCGGCTGTCCCGCTTGCCCGATTCGGCCGCATCCTTCAGGTGCACCGCCACGATGCGCTTTTGGTACTTCTTGAGGCTGTCGAGCGTGTTCAGCCCCGAGCGCACCCAGTGGCCGGTGTCCGGGCAACCGCCAATGCGCGCGCTGCGTCCCTCGCAGGCTTTCATCAGCGTGTCCGGGTTCCAATACTTCGAGCCCGACCCCTCCGGATGGTTGTGGACGGCCAGCTTCATCTTGTATTCGGCGCAAAGCTTGTCGAGGGCTTCGAAGGCCTCCGGCGGCGGCTCCGCCACCAGCACCTCGACCCCCATCTCCTTGGCGAAATCGAAGATCTTGCGATAGGCGCTCGAGTCGCCTTCGATCCCCGCGTAGAAGCTGGGCATGCTCAGCCCCAGGTCTTCCATCCGCTGTTTCATCTCGCGCCGCTTGGCCGGCGCCAGCGCCTCGCTCGTCGTCAGGCCTTTCTGTTCCTTGTCCAGCGGCAGGAAGAAGCCCGGCTCCACTCGCGTGACCCCCATGTCCGCAATGACCTGGATGGCCTCGTAGAAACTGCGGTCGCGGAACGTGTAAACCTGGATGGCAATCTGCCAGCCGAGTTTCTCCGCGTTCGGCGTGCTCAGCTTGGCCTTGCCGGCCGCTGCGGCCGCCGCCCATTGGGGCGCGCCCAGGGCCAGCGCCGCCCCGGCGCCCGACAGCACGCTCTGCTTCAGAAAGTCGCGACGATTGGTGAGATGTGTGTTCATGGAATTTCCTTTGTGGTTTGGGTGGAGGCTCAGTGTTGGCCGAGATTCTGCATGACGTTCGTTTCCTCTTAGATGCCTTTGCCCGCCCGCGGATTCAAGCTCGAATCCAAATCCGCCTCCCTCGCGGCCCCAACTTTGCTCCAATCCCCGGACGTACATTCCTTGTCGCATATGCGACAGGGAATGTCGATGCGGACCTTCGTTTCCTTCCTTTTCATCTGTGGTTCCATTTCCGGGCTCTTCTTGTTTTCCTTCGCGTCTTGGCGTCTTTGCGTGAGATCGTGGAGTTTGGGCTCGCGACGACAATCGCCCTCCCAGGTGCGCTCGCTGGAGTTAGGCAGGAGCATCGAGGTCCGCCAGGTTTTGGAGCGCGGCGCTTCTGCGCCGCTTTGCTCCAGCGACGTGAGGCGCAGATTGGCGATCAGGGCGGGCTTGACAGGCCGGGGAGGCGCTTCAAGAATGCCGCGTGCCTTCTCCCATTCAGCGGTGGTGGCTGTGCGCGTTCCTCGCGGCAGGCGGGCTTGGAATCGGCCAGCCGGCGCGAGGGCAATTTGTGCTAACGGACTGCTCCGAGGGCGCCTTGCGCGCTGCCATGGCCGAGCACGGCGATATCCGGCTGGCCTGCGAGGGAGTCATCACGATCTCGAGTCGCATCTGGGTGAACCGCGAGGTGAGACTCGAGGGGGCGGGCGGCGGGGTCACGCTGCGCGGGGTGGGCGGCGACGGTCTCTTCCGAGTCGCCACCAATGCCGCTCTCACGTTGGTCAACCTGACGGTGGCGGATACGGTTTCGACCAACCCGGGGGCGGTCTTCCTTAACCTCGGCCGGGTGACGGTTCAAGGGTGCCTGTTTCGAGGCAACACCAACCGCGGCCTCGACGCCACAACGAGATTTCCCCACACCGCCTCTGCCGGCTCGGGCGGGGTGATTTACCAGTGGAGTAACGGGATATTCACGGCCGCGCACTGTGTCTTTCGCGACAATGCCGCCGTGGGCGGCAACGGTCTGAGTTCGGGCTCGGGCGGTTCCACCTGGGGGTTTCAGGGGCAGGGCGGGGTGGGGTATTTCAACGGCGGCTCGGCCGCGTTTGACGATTGCGTGTTCTCGGGAAACAGCGCCGTGGGAGGGCGCGGCTACGAGCTGGGCAGCGGGGCCTTCGGCGGCGCGCTCTTCTTCGGAGCGGGTTCTGCCGGCGCGGTCACCAATTGCGTTTTCTCGAACAACCTGGCCCAGACGCAGGGCAGCACGATTCCGACGCTCTCGGCGCGGGCCGAAGGCGGCGCCTTCTGGTCCACAGGCCAGGTCCAGGTGGCGGGGTGCCAGTTTCTGACGAACCGTGCGGTCGCCGCCACTGGCGGGCCCGCCCAGGGCGGCGCGATCCACAACGAGGGCGATCTCCGGGTCGCGGCATGCGGGTTCCGCGGCAACGCTGCCTTCGGCGGCGCCGCCGGGACCGGCGCCGCTTCCCCTGTGGTTTCCGGCGGCAACGCCGTCGGCGGCGCTCTCTGCACGGAAGGCCCCGCCCGGGTGTGGGACACCGCATTCGAGGGTAACACGGTCACGGCCGGCGCCGGCGGGCGGACCAGCGCCGGTTCGCCCACTGCCGGAGGCATCGCCCAGGGGGGCGCCTGCAACGCGTTCGGCGCCAATGCCACCCTGCTGGCGACCAATTGCGGTTTTGTGGCCAGCGTGGCTCAGGGCGGCGACGGCGGCCAGGGCTATTCCTCCACTGCCAACGGCGGCGAGGGGCGTGGCGCGGCTATCTTCGTGGACGGCCCGGCGGCCCTGGTCAACTGCACGGTGGCCCTGAGCACCAACCTGGGGGGCAGGAGCGGCACGGCCTGGAGCGGTGGTGAGGGCGGTTGGGCGCGCGGGGCTCTCACCTTCTTCACTGGCACGAGCACGGTGGCGTTCTGCACCCTCGCCACCAACCAGGTTTTCCCGGGCGCCGGCGCCAGCGCCGGGCACGCTCCGGCTGCCACGCTCTTCAATTTCAGCGCCCGGGTGAGCTTGCTCGGGAACATCCTCGCTGGCGGGCTCGGCTC
>JAKLEJ010000055.1 GCA_022711695.1 Verrucomicrobiota bacterium
TCGTTCCATGTCTTCTCGGTGGCGGAGAATGCCGCCCGGGCGGTCACGGTCGACCGCGGGTTGCTGATGCCCATCGTCTACGAGTTTTCGCCGCGGCGCGGTTCCGTCTTCTTCACGCCGGCCAGCCAGGAGCTGCTGGGCGTCCTCGGCGGTTTCACCCCGCTGGCCACCGGCGTCGCCGCCGGGGAAAGCGGCTACGGCAATCCCATGGATACCTACATTGCCGGCAAAGGCTCCGTGAACTATCCCGACCTGGCTCCCAAGTACCGCCAGGACGAACAAGGCCGCCAAGTCCTGGACTTCGCCGGCGCCAGCTACATCAGCATCCCGCTCGGCGCTGTCCCGGCCTACGCCGGCTACGAAGTCGAGATGGACGTCATGCCCAGGGAGTTCCCGGCCCACCAGACCCTGTTCGGCAACGACTCCACGGGCTTCGTGCTCGGACTGAACAAGGACAAACCGGTCGCCAGCATCTACTGCAACCAGATCCCGGCCATGCTGGCAGTCACCGGGCCGCCGCTCGCCGCCGGCCAGTGGAACCGCATCACCGTCCGCTTCGACCAGCAGACGCTGTCCATCGCGGTCAATGGCATCGCCGGCGAAACCGTTCCCGCCAGCGGCTACCAGCGCTACCCACGCGCCTATACGGTCGGCGCCCACTACCGCTTCGGAAACTTTTTCCAGGGCAGCGTCGGCCGGCTGACCATCACCCCGAAATAAGCGCGCCGCCGGCGGCCGCCAATCAAGTCGCCGCTTTATACGTTATAGTAAAGGTTTAGCTCGTCGGAACGGCATCCCGCCCGTCTTTCACCCTTCGCCCGAAAGCCCAGGCACCATGAACAAAACCGCCACCCTGCTCCTGACCATCGCCGTGCTCCTGTCGTCGCTGCTGGCCCTGGCCCAGGAAGGGACTTTTGACTGGAGCCAGGCCGTCGAGCTGCATCCCGGAATCCGCCACGCCAAGATAACAGTGGAAAAACCGCGTCGGATGCAGATCAATGCCGCCCGGATCGACCTGGACACGCCGGGGCTGCGCTTGCGGTCCACCGGCCGCGATCCCGACTGGGGCAAGCCCATGCCGGACTTCCCGACCCTGGCCATCCGGACCCGGCGCCAGAAAACCCGCGACTTCATCCGCCAGGCCCGGCAACCGGTCGGCGACGGCGGCCTCGGCCTGAACTTGGTCTTCGCCATCAACGCCACCCCCTGGAACCCGTGGCAGAAGCCCTTCACCCACAAATACGCGGACAAGCTGGGCCTGGTGGTCTCCGAAGGCGAACTGGTCAGCGAAGCGAACGGCCGGCCTTCCCTGCTCATCCGCCGGGACGGCACCGCCGACATGATTGCCACGACCGCCGAAACCGACCTGACCGGCCTCGCCACCGCCGTCTCCGGCTTCGCCTTCGTGCTGCAGGACGGCAAAGTCGTCCAGGGCGGCAAAGACCTGGCGCCGCGCACCGGCTACGGCCTCACGGCCGACAAGCGCGCCCTGTTCCTAATCACCATCGACGGCCGCCAGCCCCAGTTCAGCGACGGAGCCACCACCGGCGAAGTCGGCGAATGGCTGCTGCATCTCGGCGCCAAGACCGGCATCAACATGGACGGCGGCGGCTCCACCTCCATGTGCCGCGCCGACGATTGCGGCAATCCCATTGCCGTCAACCGCTCCAGCTACCCCAACGCCAACCTGGGTCGCGACCGGGAACGTTACGTGGGCTCTCACCTGGGCATCGACGCCAAGCCCCTCCCCACTTTTATTTACGATGTCAACGTGGCGCCGGGAAGCGACACGGCCTTCGTGAGTTGGGCCACGCTGGCGGAGGCCACCAGCCAGGTCGAGTTCGGTCCCACCGCCGCCTACGGCGGGGAGTCGCCCATCGACCCCACATTGGCCACCAACCACAGCGTGCTGCTGACCGGGCTCTCCCCGGGACGTCGATACTATTTCCGGCTGAAGTCCTCGGCGGGCGGCCAAGACTATAGCGTCGATTACTGCGCGCCGTTTTACACCACCAATCTGCACCGCGGCGCTGGCCAGATTTTCGACCTGACCAACGTCTGGAAATACAGCTACGCCAACCTGGACGCCACTCCCGAGTGGAAGCTGCCGGGGTTCGACGACGAGAGTTGGCCGTCGGGCCCGGGCCTTCTCTGGGCCGACTCCCGCATCCCCAGCGATTGGCCCGTGCTGGCGGGGCCGCGCAGCACCCGCATGCCCAACAACCCGGCCGCCAGCCCGGTCTATCCCTATGTGACCTATTACTTCCGGACTGCTTTTCTCTTCACCAACGATCCGGCAGGGGCCGTTCTGATCCTCTCCAATTATCTGGATGACGGCGCCGTGTTTTACCTGAACGGAGTCGAGATCGGTCGCCTGTTGCTGCCCGGCAGCCCGGCCCCGATCCTCAACTCGACCACCGCCACCAATTACTGGTGCCGCGACTCCGGCGACGCCACCTGCCCCTATGTGTTTTCGATCTCAAACGCGCTCAGCGCCAACCTGGTCGTCGGAACCAATCTCCTGGCGGTCGAGGTTCACAATTACCGCACCACCGGCCCGGACGTCACCTTCGGCGCGGGGCTCTTTTACACGCTCTCGCCCCCGCCTCCCCCGCCACCCCTCATTGCCAACCTCGTCGCATGGCCTGACGAAACCGAAATCCGGGTCTCTTGGACGACTCGTTCCCTCGCCACGGGACGCGTTGAATACGGACCCACGCCATCCTTGGGCCTGTCCACGCCCCAGGAGGACACGCCTCGGACCGAGCACTCGGCGACGCTTACAAATCTGCCCCGGCTGAGCCCCTGCTTCTTTCGGGTGATCTCGATCGCAGGAGCCAACCAACACTCGGCCACCGGCTCCGTTTCCACAGTCCCCTTCTATCGCGAAGCGGTCGCCCTGACCAACACCTGGCGCTTCTCCTACGCCAACCTCGATGAGGAACACTGGCGAAGCCCGGATTATGACGACCGTCTGTGGGAGGAGGGCGCCGCCCTGCTGCTGCTCGAGTCAACCGCCTCGGCCAATCCGGATGTCCAGCCCAAGTGCACCCCCTTGCCGCGCAACCCGTTTACCGTCCAGCCGTTTCCCACCTACTATTTCCGAACCCACTTCCTGCTGACCAATCCCTTGCCGGGCTGCGCGCTTGTCTTCTCCAACTTTATTGACGACGGGGCGGTCTTCTACCTGAACGGCGTCGAAATCCAGCGCCTGAGAATGCCGCCTGATCCGGCTGGAATCGAAAACAGCACCCTGGCCACCGCCCAACCGCCCACCGACGACGCCGTGGCCGCGGACGTCTTCCGCTTCTGGGGAGCCCAGTTGACCAACCTGGTTGCGGGAACGAACTGCCTGGCGGTCGAGGTCCACAACGTCGGCCCCGCCAGCCCCGACGTGACGTTTGGATCGGCGGTCGGTTTGGTCCGCGCGCTCGCCTCCGAAACCTCCTTGCGCATCGGCTTCAGCGGAGACTTCCTTCAGATCGACTGGGATGGGGAGTATCTGACCTTGCAGCAGTCCGACGATCCGGGGCGTCCCGATTCCTGGAGCGATCTCCCCGGGCCGGTCCAATCCAGCCCTTACACCCTCGCCCATCCTCCCGGAACGCGGTTCTACCGCCTCAGGCAATGACCGTTGTCCTCAGAGAACGCCCCGCGGCAGCGAGAAGGTCACGTTCGTGGTGTAGTTCAGCGCCACGCTGATCTGGTCCTTCAACTGCGACGACGAGGTATCCTGCACGCTGCCGTCGGTCAGCAGCAGGCTGCCCCGCCTGACATGCAGCGAATCCAGCCAGAACGCGTCGATGGATGTGCCCACCGATTGGTCCCAGACCAGGTCCATTCTCCCGTTCCCGCTATAGACATTGCGGTCGCCCGAGAGAATCGTCTGGGGCTTTTTCTCGTCGCAGTCCAGCCCCACGAAGTAGCTGATGTGGTGCGCGCCATCGAGCGAGGACCATTTTTCGCCCAGGGTCTTCTCGCGGTCTGCCGGACAGAGCAGCACCTTGGGCGTTGTGAATTCGTTCGAGCAAACCCGGTAATGGTCCGTCCAGTCTCCCGAGTCGAAACTGCCGCCGCTGGGCACATCCAGTTGCCAGGGGAACTTTTCGGAATTGTCGTTGGCGAAGAGCCGAAACGCCACGCCCACCTGCTTGAGATTGCTCAGGCAATTGGCCCGTTTGGCTTTCGACTTGGCCATGCTCAAGGCGGGCAACAGCAGCGCAGCCAGGATCGCAATGATGGCGATAACCACCAGCAGTTCAATCAACGTGAACCCTGGCGCTCGCCTGGGCTGCTTGAGTTTCATAGCCAAGCTAATCATTGGCGGCACGGCCGCGATTTGTCAATTTCTTTTGACCGCCCCAAATCCGTGAATCCGCGCGGAACTTCACTCGGGCATGGCGGCGACAGCCATTTCCAAATCGAGCCGTCCCGGGCAGCGGCGCAGCGTCACGCGGGAGGAACCCACAGCCGGCGATCGCGGCGCCCGCAAAAAGTCTCCGGAAAGACTTGCCATCCGGCCGGCCGTATGGTAGGAGCCTTGAGCAGACTTGGTGCGGGTGTGGTCCAATGGTAGAATGCGGGCTTCCCAAGCCTGAGACGAGGGTTCGATTCCCTTCACCCGCTCCATTTTCGCCTCGCCGGTTTTTCCGCACTAGCCTCAATTTTCGATCGCGTTTTGGCGACAGATTTGCCGGGGAGGGGGACAGATTGGAGGATCGCGAGCCCCGTCGGCCTGCCTCTTTGCCCCGACGGGCAGGTTGAACCTGGCGGCAAACCGGTCTTGCCGGCGTTTCATGCCAGCAGCAACTCCGCAGTCTCTGCGCGGGGATACAGCCGAAACGCTTCTTCGCGGTCGGTTTCAAGGCTGGGCCGGTGTGACCAGTCGGTAATAGCGCTGGGTGTCTGTGGGAACGAACGAATCCCAAAGCGTCACCGGCCGGGTGGCCGGCTGGATCTCCACGTCGGCCAGCTTTTGCCAGGGCCCCGCCCCGGCAGCGTCGCGGTAAAGCACGCTGTAGCTCTTCCCGGCCATGGCCAGGAACTCGATCGCTACCCGGCCTTCCTCCAGCGTGGCGCCTTCGATCTTTAGGAAGCTCTGCGCGTCGCGCGGATCGGTTCCGCTCAGGTATTCCTCCAGGTTCGTCTTGCCATCCTGGTCGGCGTCTTCGGCGGCGTCCGCCGGGTTGTGGCTGTCGAACCCGTATTGGTTCTCCCAACTGTCCGGAAGTCCGTCGCCGTCGGCATCGATCACGCCGGAGGGGCCGGGCGAGGGCGCCGCGGCAAACCAATTGGTCGGATCGTTGGCGTAGCCGGAGGAACTCACCCGCTGCAACGAACTGCCGCCGCCGTCGGCGCCGGCCGGCCACGGGGCCTGGTCGCCGTAAACCACCTTCTCGACCAGCACCTGCGGCACGGAGCCATTGGGCTGCGGCGCGTCCGGTTTGACCAGCTCGACACTTTCGCCGCCATTGTCCAGTTTGCCGCTATAGGGCCCGGCCAGCGTCAGGTTCGAGCCGTAACGGGCCTGGAATGCGGCCATGGCCGCCAGGTTGGTGAGCGGATCGAAACTCACCACGATGAGATGCCCGCCCGGCGGGAGCGCGTGGCTGGCGTTGAAGCGGAAGTCCACGGCGTCGCGCAGCCGCCAGCCGTTGGTGGGATGGGCCGGGTCGTAGAGCGGGGCAGCGACATCCCCGATGTTCCGCAGCTCGACGAATTCCTCGATGACGTTGTCATTGGTCACGCCGTTCTCCACCACATCGGGAGGATGATACATGATCTCGCTGACGATGACGGGGCCGACTTTGGGATAGGGGTTGGCGGCGCCCTGGCCGGTGCGGAAGAGCGCGATCTGGTTGGTCGGGCTGCCGGCGGTGACGGACGTGCCCAAACTCAGGGCGCTCATGGCCGTGAAGTCCGCCCCCACGCTGGTTTCATGGCGGCCGAAGGAAACGCCGTTTTCAGACGGGCCGAATTTGGCCTGGGCGCGGCGGCCGGTGAGCTGGCCCGCCACTGCCTCGGAGAGGTAGGCCTGGTCCCCGTCCGCCGAGCTGAAGGCGAAGCGGGTGGAAGGGTTCTCCGGGTCGTTGAACTGGTATTCGTAGAACACCCGGAAGCCGAGGGCGGGGAGCCCCGTGCCGGCGGGGATGAGATACTTTTTGAGGTTGTCTTTCGAGTCGCTCAGATACCAGCCGCCCAGGTCAATGGGCGCGCCATCGAGATTACGCACTTCCACGGCGTCCTCCAACGGTAAATCCGTGTGGGCCAGGACCTCGTTGATCGCCACCAGGGGCAGGTGGACGTAATTGGCCTCGCCCGGGCTGGCCGAGCCGGCGAACGCCAATACGTTCGTGGTTCCGTCGGGCAGGAGTCCTTCCGAAATATCGGTCAACTGAGGGCCAAAGGCGACGCCGTGAATGAGCGCGCCGTCGGCCGTCGAAACGCCCAGCGCTTCGCCCACCGTACCGTTGAGCCGGAAGTTGACGTGGTCGGCGCCCGCGGCGGTGTTGTTGTCGGCCCGAAACTGCTGGAAGGCGTTGGTCACCGCCCCGAGGAACGACAGCGGCGCGATGCGGTGCTTCATCCGCTCGGCCGAGGAGGCGAGGCTGTCGCTCAACCAGAGGCCGCCCAGGGCCACCGGCTGGACGCCGGGGTTGTAAAGCTCGAACCAGTCGTCGCCCGAGACCGGCGAGGCCATCCACTCGTTGATCTTCAAGCCGGCCGGGTCGTCCAACGCGGCGGGGGTGTTCGGCAGACCGCCCGTGGGAAGCGTCAGCCCCCAGGTGGCGCCGCCATCGGGCAGGCGGCCGATGGAGAAGTCCGGCGTTTGCAGGCCGAAAGTGACGAAGTCCACCACGCTGGTTGCCTGGAGGGGATCGGCGAACAGGTAGAGAGCATCGCCGGTGGCACGGAGGCCGAAACCCGAGTTGGTCGCCGACGCCGGAGCGTCGGCGTCGAACCGCACGCGAAAGAAGCCCCCTGCGGGCAGAAGAGTGGGCGAGGGGAAGACCCAGCGCCGGGGCTCGGCGATCGAGTCGCTCAGGCTCATGTTGCCCAAATCCACCGCACCGTTGGAGGGATTATGGATTTCGACCCAGTCCGGCGTGGAGCCGTCGGGTTCGGTGACGGTGGCGTTGCTGGCCAGGATTTCGTTGATGACCACGCCGGCGACGGCGGGGTTGCTGCCGCCGAGAACGGCGCCGATGCCCAGGCCCATGTTGTTGTCCGCTGTGATGACCTGGTGCAGCTCGACGGCGACGAGGTTGTCGCCCGGACGGACGATGTTGTTGGTCATGGGGACCCCCACCTCGGTGAAGGAAGTGGTTTCCATGTTGACGGAGGCGTTGGTTGCCGCCGTGACCGGCCCTGCCGGCATGTTGATCCGGTAGATCTCCTGCCCGTTCAGATAGACGATGGCGCCGTCATCCATGAGGTTGGTGAAGATGAGGCTCGAGGGCAGGGTCGCGTTGGTGTATTGGAAATGAGTTCGGAAATAGAAGGTGACGATGGCGGCGCCGCCGACGGTCGTGATGGGCAGGACCGTGTTGGTCAGCGTTTGCACGAAGGAATTGTTGCCATTCTCGTATCCCAGCACTCCGCGGCCCTGCGGCCAGGCCGAGTCACTGTAAGTGAGGTCCTTCCAAGCTGTGCCGAGGTTGGTCCCCGAAGCCTCGTAGCGCCAGGTGGCGTTCATCGGGAGCAGGGCCGTCGCCGTGGGAGCCACTGGGGTCACCGGACACACATTGGCAAAACCCGGAGTGGGGGTGGGCAGCGACACCACGCGGTTGGCGCCGTCCGCGCAGCGGCCTTGCGACACGCCCGGCCACTGCGGGGTGTAGCTGACCACGTCAATAACGCCAAGGTTGGCCGTCAGCAGGCCGATCTCGCCCATCTCGGAGGCGAGCTGAAAGGAGAGGTGGTCGGCGCCTGCGCTGGCGTTGCCATCGGCGAGGAACGCGCGGCACGCCCGAGGGGCGATAAAGCTCAAGTCGGCGATGCGATGCAGGGCGGGGGCCCCGATCGGCTCGTCGCTCAGGCAAAGGCCGCCCAGCGCCACCGGCAGCAGGGCGGGGTTGAACAACTCGACAAAGTCATCGGCAAACGGCGCGGCGCCCAGGGCCAGCCACTCGTTGATCCGGAGGGTCGTCGGGTCCCCGAGCGGTTGGGCGACATTGACGGAGCCGGGGGTCGGTCCAGTCAGCACCCAGGCCCCTGAGGCGCCCACGCGGCCGATCGCTTTGTCGGCCAGTTGCAGGCCAAACACGACGGAATCCAGGGCGGCGTTGCCCTCGGCGGCGCGGGGAAAGAGATAGACCGCGTCGCCGTCCTGGTTCAGGGCAAACCCGAGATGCATGCCATGCGTGCCATCGGGGTCATTGGCATACACTGTCAGGTGTTCTCCCGCGCCCAAGACGACGCCGGCCGGGAACGCAAACTTGTCGGGGTCGGCGGGGTCGTCCGAAAGGCGCAGTCCGGCGAGATCCACCGGGGCGGCGCCTTCGTTGAAGAGTTCGATGACATCGGGGAAGGTTCCCTGGTGGTTCAGCGTGGTGTCGTTGCGCGCCAGGACTTCGTTGAGGCGCACGGCGGGGTAGTTGGTGCGCACCACCCAGGAGCGCGAGACGGTGACGGCGCTCTGATAGACCCCGGCGGCGTTGCGGCCGATGATGAAGACGGTGTTCGTTGAAAGATGGGCGAGGTTGGCGAGTTGGATGGGGGTGGCGACCGGCGTTTCCGAGCCCCAGGGGCCGGAGTTGAGGCGATGCCTGTAGTGGGTGATGCCAGCCCCGCTGACGGTGAGCGTGGCGGCGGTCAGGGGCGTGGGCGAACGCGGTTCGCCCGTGAGGGTGGCCGCCAGGGGCGCCGAGGCTGGCACATGCCCGGCGATGACGCCTAGCACGTAGGCGCGGCGGCTGTTCATCCAGCTCTTGATGCTGGCGAGCGCGGAGGTGAGCTGGGAGGTCTGCGGGTAGTTGGCGAAGGTCTGGTCCACGAGGGCGTCGAACTGGGCCTGCGAGAAGGTGGTGTCGAGCAGGCGCTGCAGGGTGGCATAGTAGATGGGCTCGAAATCGGGCCAGTGCATGAAGACGTTCATGGCCCGCCAGGTCCCCTCCGAGTCGCCCGAGACCGGGCAGCAGGTGGCGCGGAAGATGTCGGCGGTGGCGCTTTGGGAGCCGTAGCCCAGGACCTGGTCCAGATCGTGGTACATCATGATGAAGCGGGGGTCAGCCTCGCCGCGATACAGGTAGTAATCGTCGTTGTTGCCGGTGTTCAAGCCGCTCTCGTTGTTGCCCATCAGGTTCATCACCGCCAGGTGCAGCAGCCATTGCTCGACGTTGACCACCTCGCGCGCGGTCTCGGTGGAGAAGACGGTGGAATTGTCGCCCATGACCCGGAGCATGCCGATCACGTCGGTGTAATCGTCGGCGCTCACGTTCGATTCCTTGAAGTAGGTGTTGCGGTAGGCCGCGGAATCTTCCCCCCGGTAATCGAAGCGCGGCCGGTAATCGCGCATGACCTTGTAGATGTTTCCTCCGGAATCGAGCGGGAAGTGCTCCTCCGCCCAATCGCCGTTGTAGGACTCGGTGGCCCCGTAGGCGCCGAACATGCCCTGGCCGGTCTGGCTGGCCAGGTTCTGGTTGTTCACCCGCACCTGGGCGGCCCAGACATCGGCCCCGGCGGCGCCCGACCTCCGGGCCAGGGCGGCGCCCAGGATGTTCACGTGGCGGCCAATTGAGTTCAGATTCAGCACGCGGCGTCCGTTCCAGCGGCGGTCGTTGGGAAGGCTGACATGGTAGTTGGGCGGGTTGGCGCGGCGGCTGCCGTGGCCGCGATTGCGGAATCCGCAGAGATAGCGGCACTGGGTTCCCGAGCCCTCCACGCTGATAAAGGACCCGTTCATCTGGGCGTCGGGCCCATACCAACTGCTGATGGCGGGAATGGCCGCCAGTTCGGCCCGTTCGCTCTCGATCATCACCAGCTTGTAGAGGGGTTGGGCCCCGGTGTAGCTCGAATCGTCCACCTGGTAGAGCGCGTGCGGCGTCCGCGCCGGCAGCGAGGCCTGGTCGGCGGCGGGGATGGGCGGCTTGGGCCAGACGTTGGTCCGGCCTCCGGCGTCCGCGGCCTCGACGCGAAACTCGATCACCGTGTTGTTGGGTTGGGCCGGAACCGTGGCCCCGAAGATGCCGTCTCCCGCCACCCCGTCGCCATGCAGGCCGTCGTCCCGCATCGGTTCGGCAGTAAACCCGGGCGGCGCGGTCGAGTCCACCCGGTAGAAAAGGGTCACCGAGCGCATCGTGGCTGGGGACTCATCGACGATTCGGGCGGTGACGTTCACCGGTTGGGTGGATCTGGGGATCGCGGGCGAGTGCGCCACCGAGAGCACCAGCGGGGCAAGGTTGGTAGTGAAAACCAGGTTGACCGCGCCGGGCGTGGCGTTGGTCGCGGACCAATTCTGGCCGCTGTCGTTGTCCAGGCGAGGGGCGCGCAGTTGGAGGGACATCCCCAGACCGTCGGCGGGCGCGTTCCAGATCCAGCCGCGGTAGCCGCTCTCGTCGGGTCCGCGCTGTCGGGTGGCCCAATCGCCTTCGCTGGCATAGCGGACGCTGTCGATGGTGTTGCTTGCGGCGTTGACCAGGCGGATTTCCTCTCCGTTGTTGCCGAGCGTGCCGAGCCAGCCGCCCACATAATTGGTCACGCTGGGATAGCGCGCCGCGAACGCGGCCGGATTCGCCACCACCACCAAATACCCCCTGGCGGCCAGCGTCACATCGGGGAAGGCGAAGCTGATGCCGCGGTCGAAGCTCCAACCGCTCAGGCTCACGGCATTCGAGCCCGGGTTGAAAAGCTCGACATACTCCTCCCCCACCGGTTCGGGTCCGATTGCCGGCTGCAGGGGGTGGAACAGGATTTCATTGATGACAACCTCCTGTGCCCCGACGAGGCCCGCTACGGCCAGGGAAGCGATAGCACCCGCCCGACGAATCAGCGGCGCTAAACACGATATGCGCATTGCGAATCGTCGCATGAACCCGGGCGCTCGGCAAGCCTGACCCTCAACCCCTCAATCCGCGGGTTACGTTTGCAAGCCGCCCAACCTGAAGCGCTTGCGCATGCGCGCGAGATTGCCGCCGCGCGCAATGCGGACACGATAAGCCGGCGGCCCAAGGCGCGCTCGGCCGCCGGCTTCGAGGCTCTCGTCGTGCCGTTTTACGGGTAGGTCCACGGCGCGCAAACGCGGTAGAAGCGCTGGGCGCCGGAGGCATTGGTGTCCGTATGCTGATTGGCGGGGCCGATGATGATCGGGCTGATGGTCTGCCAAGCGATGCCAGAGCCGTTGGTGGCGCCCATGTCGGCGGCGGCCCGGACCTCGTAGTGCGTGTTCGTCTCCGCGTTCCACCGCAGGACGATCACCTGATTGCTGGGCGTGGTGTTGGTCACGCCGATCCAGGTCACCAGGGCGTTGGTGGACGGAGCGCGCTGGCGGATGAGGACACTGTAATCCTCAACCTCGCCTTCCTGGGCGGCGCCCACTGGCGCCAAGCCGCCGCCACTGCTGAGGCGGAATCGGGCAAAATTCGTCCCGAGGAAGGCCTGAAGCGGAACCGGGAAGCAGAGGCCCGGGTTGTTGCCGGATGCCAGCGGCTGCGCGTTGAAGATCTGCTCGGAGGGTTCCCATGTCCCGTTCTTGTTGAAGTCCAGCCAGCCATCGAGCCGTCCCCCGGCGGCGCCGGTCAGGAACACATCCACACAGGCCTGCGCGTTCACCAGGATCGGCGATGTAAAGGCGATGCCGTCCTCGTCCGCTACGCCGGTCTGGTCGTCGCCCAGGGCGGCCGCATCCGGCAGGCCATCCCCTTCGGTGTCGAGCTGTCTTCCCAGGAGGAAGTTCGGCACGGCCAAGTGCCGCGCGCCATTGGCCGCCAGGAGCGTGGGATAGATCGACGGCGCGTCGCCGAAATCGAACGCCAGGGGGTAATCGTACTCGGTGAGGTAGTAATCCTCCGTCTCCCCGAACAAGAAGCCGCCCTGGGGGCCGTCGCCGCCCGCGCCGCTCCATCCCAGCGGCCCGGGCACAGGTGTCTCGGACAAGGTGACACGGATCCAGAGCGGCTCCATGTCCAGTGAACGGTGCCAGCAGCGCTGCAACACGACCGGTAGCATGGGCACGCCTGGGGGCACGGCGATGTTTTGCGCGGTCCATTCCGGCGCCAGGCTGCCATCCGGGCAGGTGAGGAGGTCGTTCCAATCGCCGTCCCGGTTCCAATCGCACCAGACGTTGACGACCATCGGCGGCAACACGATGGGGCCCGGCGGCCAGGAGAGCTGGAGGTGGATCAGCCCCGGCCCGCAGTGCGGCAGGTGGACGCCCGGCAGCAAGCCGTCGTCCGCGGCATCCAGGTCGGGCGTGTTCGTGGCCGGGGATAGGTTGTTGACAATGTCCTCGTCGGCGAGGATGTCCGCCTCGACCTCGCCGGAGACTGCCGCGCCCAGGAAGACGGCGCGGGCGTTGGCATGGAAGGGACCGAACGGCGCCGGCCCGAGGAATACGGTGGGGTAGAGGCCGATCACGCCCACGGGGCCGCCCCTGGGATAGGCGGTCATTTGGGCGCCGGCGCTGTTGCTGCTGTCCGGAGCGTCGCCCAGATCCGAATCGGGCAACGGGTGGATGCTGACCACATGGTCTTCGACCTCGCCGTCGGGCGCGGCGCCGGTGTAGGAAAGCCCCTGGGCGGTGCTGAACCGGAAGCGGGCGAAGGTTCGGGCGCCCCACTTGGCGCCAGGAGGCACGCCGAAGGTCAGCGAATGCACGCCCGTGGCCAGGGCCACATTGGTGAAGATCTGGTCGCCC
>JAKLEJ010000550.1 GCA_022711695.1 Verrucomicrobiota bacterium
CAGCCGCGAGGCGGAGCTGGCCCTGGAGCAGGAGATCAAGAGCCGCGGCCGCCTGCGCCAGGCCCGCGAGGCCTTCGCCGCCGTGCTGGTGCCCACCGTGATTCTCGGGACGGGCATGTGGATTGCCTTCCTTTCCTTCGGCAACGTGCGCGACCGGCGGCCGGAGATCGGCCTGCTGAGGGCCCTGGGTGTGCGCGGCGGCCAGATTCTGGTTCTTTTCCTCGGGCGCGCCTTTTTGGTGGGGGCGGCGGGGGCGGTGGCGGGGCTGGTTGCCGGCCACCTGCTCTGCCTGTATGGAGGCGACGCCCCGCCGGATGTGCGGGCGCTGGGAATGCGCCTGGACTGGAAGCTCACGGCGGGCATCCTGGCCGGGGCGCCCCTGGTGGCGATGCTGGCCGGGTGGCTGCCCTCCTACCTGGCCTCGCAGCAGGATCCGGCGGAAATCTTGAGCGCCGACTGAGCCATGAGCGCCCTGGTGGAACTGCGCGACGTCACTCGCTGCTACGAGGGCAGGCACGGCGTTGTGCGCGCCCTGGACAAAGTCACCCTCGCGGTGGCGCCCGGCGAGTTTGTCGCGGTGCGCGGGGCGAGCGGCTGCGGCAAGACCACGCTGCTGCTGACGATCGGCACGCTGCTTCAGCCCGTCAGCGGCAGCGTCCGCCTTCAGGGCGAAGCCCCCTACGAGATGCCTCCGGAAGCCCGCGCCCGGTTCCGCGCCCGCCAGATCGGCTTTGTCTTTCAGCAGTTCCACCTGGTGCCCTATCTGAATGTGCTCGAGAACGTGCTGGCGGCGTCGCTGGCCCTGCCGGCGGACGGGGCTCGCGAGCGGGCCCTCGGGCTGGTGCGCGAGTTTGGGCTGGAGCCCCGCCTTTCGCACAAGCCCTCGGCCCTGAGCACCGGCGAGCGCCAGCGGGTGGCCCTGGCGCGGGCTCTCCTGAACCGGCCGGCGCTGCTGCTGGCGGACGAGCCCACGGGCAACCTGGACGACGCCAACGCCGAACGCGTGCTGGATTATTTGGCGGCCTTTGCGCGCGTCGGCGGCGCCGTCCTGCTGGCCACGCACGATGCCAAGGCCGCGGCCCGGGCCCACCGCACGATCCGCATGGACGCAGGCCGCCTGCTGGCCGCCGAGCCCGGGGCGCTGGAGCGGGGGCCACACCGCCCATGAAACGCTCTGGACCAATCGGCGCAATGGCCGGGCTGGCCTTGGCGGGTTGGGCCGGGGCCGCGGCTGAGCCCGGAACGCCGCTGGTGACAATCACGAACCCGCCTCCTTCGCTTCAGTTGCGCCTGCCCACAGGCCAGGTCGAGAGGCTCTCCATTCTCCGGCTGTCTGAAGACCATCGCAGTGGGACGCCAAGCGTGTGGTTTCCGCTCCGGAGCGTCGTCGCCACCCACCGGATCGTTTCCGCCGGCGTGGAGGAGGCGGAATGTCTGAATGCGCAAGCGATGAGGCGCTACCGGGAGCGCTGGGCGCAGCACTTGGGCGCGCCGGGCGCGGTGCCCGCCCCCTGCCTTTATCCTTCGGGGATCGAGGAGGTCCTGGCGCCCCGGCGCCCGGCCCCGCTTCCCCTGAACCGGAAGGAGCCCCGGCCCTGAAGGCGAACGGCGGGAGGGGGGCGCGGCGTCAACCGTAGCGGAGGGCCTGGATGGGATCGAGGCGAGCCGCCTTGAAGGCCGGAATGAGCCCGGCCAGGATGCCAACCAGGGCGCTGAACGCAAAGGCCACCGCCATGGCGTCCAGGGTGATGACCGGCGTATTCGAAGTGGGGGTGAGGGCCTGAAGGAGTTGCACCAATCCCCAGGAAGCGGCCAGGCCGGCGACGCCGCCGGCCAGGGCGATCACCAGGCTCTCGACGATGATCTGGATGAAGATGGCAAAGGTGGTGGCCCCGATGGCCTTGCGGATGCCGATCTCGCGCACGCGCTCGGTGATGCTGGCCAGCATGATGTTCATGATCCCGATGCCGCCCACCAGCAGGCTGATGGCCGCGATGAGGCCGCCGCTCATGCGGGCGTTGCGGATGGTGCGGTTGATGTCGTCCGCCGAGTTTTCCTGGGTGCGGAAGCTGAAATCCTCGATGCCCCGGTGGGTCACCATGAGCACGTTGCGGGCCTGCTGGAGAGCGGGCTCGAGCTTTTCGAGGCTGGCCACCTTGATGTCCAGGTCGGTGAGCTGGGGATCGGGAATGTTGTTGGTGCCGCTGGAGGCGCGAAAGCGCAGCCACATGGTGTTGAGGGGGATGTAGGCGGTGTAGTTTTTTCGCCGGAACACCCAGCCCGACGGGCTGCGCGAGCCCCAGCCGCGCTTGCGAGTGACTCCGGTTTGCGGCTCGGGCGCGACGTGCTTGTTGAGCTCGCGCTGCTTGCGGTCGCTTTCGCTCTCGTAGTGCTGGAGCATGCCGACGATGACGAAGGGCTGGCCGTTGACGCTGACGGTCTCGCCCAGGGGGATGATCGGCCGGCCGGTTTCCTCGGGCGAGCCGAAGAGCTCGTCGCGGATGCCGGAGCCGATGACGATGACGTTGCGGGCCAGGTCGTCATCCAGGGCGGTGAAGAAACGGCCGTGCTCGAGCACGTGGAGGTTCATGTCGAGCACCGCCGGCCAGACGCCGACGGTCTCCGACGGACGCGAAATCTTTCCGCCGCGGCTGGCGGTGGTCCACACGCCCATCTCAGGAGAAATGACGCGAATGAGCGGCGCACTGGCCTTGAGCGCATACACATCGTGAATCGTCCGGCCGGGCGCCTGATCCTTGAGATGCTCCTGCTGCGGCGGCACGTCCTCCTCGCGGGTCAGCACCTTGTCGAGTCCGCCCATCGCAATGA
>JAKLEJ010000551.1 GCA_022711695.1 Verrucomicrobiota bacterium
GAGTTCAGCGACAACACCGCGCTGAGCCGCTTAAGCCGGCAGAACCTCGAAGCCCTGGGGATGCCCGCGAGCACGGCAGACGCCGGGGTCCCGGGCAAAACAGGCCGCCCCGGCAAACCGAGCCTGCGACAGGCGGCGCTCATTCGGGAGGACCTGAAGCTCGCCGAAGCCGAGCTGACGACCGCGCGACAGCGGGTCGGCAGCGGATTGATCTCGAAGACCGAGGCGATCCGATACGAGCGCACGGTGCTGCGCCTCAAAGGCGAACTGGCGGCGGCGACCGGCGCGGACATTGAGACCCAGGCCCGGTTCCTGCGCGAAGAAATTGCGCTGGTCGAACAGCAGCTCAAGGGCGTGCAGACGATGGTGTCGGTGGGGCGGGTCTCGGCGGAGGAGGAGACAAACTGCCGCCGGGAACTCCTGACCCTGAAGCGCTCGCTGGCGGCCCTGGAGGAAAGCGGCGCCGAGGGGTCTGCCCTCGGCCTGGCCACCCCCGAGGAGGAGGCCGAATACAAGCGCATCCAGGTGCTCATTCGCGACAACCCGGATCTGATTAATGCGCGGGTGCGCGAAACGCTCGGAAGCGGGGAGAGCCAGCGCACACGGTCGGTGCCGCTGCTCTACAAAGCCGCGGAACAGGGCTACCTGAGCGTGGCCCGGCTACTCCTCGAGAACCAGGCCAAGGTGGACGCGATCGGAGACTACGGCAAAAGCCCTCTGGATGTGGCCGCGGAGAAGGGCTACCTGGCGCTGGTGCAACTGCTGCTGCAAAACAAGGCGCGCGTGGACGGCACGGGCGCCGGGGACAGCCCGCTCCACCGTGCCGCGGCCCAGGGCCATCGGCGGGTGGCGGAAGCGCTCCTGGCGGCGGGGGCAAACGTGAATGCCACCAACTCCTCGGGGGCCACTCCGTTGCACGCGGCCATGAACGCGGCGCCGGGCTGGACCCGCTCCTTTCCCGGCGCCGTTCCCGTTCAGATGTCTGGCGGGCCGCCGGCAAGTCCCCTGATCCAACTCCTGCTGGACAAGGGCGCAGACCCCCAGGCGAAGGATTCCAACGGGCAGCAGCCGCTGCACGTGGCCGCAGCCAGGGGAGCGGAGGATGTGGTGCGGCTGTTGCTGGGCCGGTCGAGCCTCAGTTCGGCGGACCGCAGCGGCAACTCGCCGCTCCACCTGGCAATCCAAAGCGGGAGCGCGGCGGTCACGGAGTTGCTGATCGCTAACCAGGCGGACGTGAACCAGACCAATCACGCAGGCCAGACATCGCTCTCGGTCGCGGTGGACTCGAAGAACCCCGCCCTGGTCGCCGCGGTGCTCAAAGGCAAACCCGAACTGGAGATCGCCGTGAGCCGGAGCATGCTGGGTTATCGGCCGCTGCATGTGAGCGTGGCCAACAATTGGCTGGAGATCGCCGAACTGCTGCTCGATGCGGGCGCGGACGCGAACGCGCTGCAATGGCCGGAGACCAATTCCGTCCTGCACCTGGCGCTAAACATACAGAACGCCGATCCCGCGCCGATGCTTAAGACACTGCTGCCCCGCAAGCCCGCCCTCGATGTCGAGAGCGCAGCGATGGTGACGCCGCTGGCCAAGGCCATCCTCCTGCGCCGGACGGACCTGGCACGATTGCTGGTCGAGGCGGGCGCGGACGTGAATCGGGCCTTCGGTTATCAGGGAGGCACGCCGCTGCATCTGGCAGTCCGGATGAGCGCGGAGAGCCGGCGTGGCCCCGTGCCGCCAGGTTTTCCGGGTCCTCCCAGCATCCCGGGCGTTCCAGGCATTCCCACTCGGACTCTGCGCGCCCCTGGCGAATCGCCAGCCCCGGCCAAGGATGCACAGGCCGAGGAGTGGCTTGGGCTTGTGGAACTGCTGTTGCAACGGGGCGCGAAGCCCAACCAGTTGAACCGCGAAGGAACCACCGCCCTGGAGGACGGCGAGCGCTACCTGCGCGAGAACGGGGCGCCCGTCTATAAGGACGTGGCCGACCTGCTCCGCAAGCGCGGGGCTCGCGACGATGTGCCGCGCATGGATCGGATCGAGCTGGCGCGTTCGGGCGCGCGGTTCCGAACGCCCGTCTTGTGGAAGGACGCAAACGGGTTCAATCGCTTCACTTTGCTCGAGCTGCTGGCGATCCATTACGGCGGCAACTCCGGTCAGCCGTCCCGCGAGTCCTTTTCCTATCCCGACCTGGCCAGGATCGGCATCCGCCGGCCGGTCGCAGGTCAGGACACTCGCCGCGAGATTCGTTGCGACCTGTCCGCGCTGGCCGAAGGGACGGGCCCGTTCGAGGACCCCTGGCTGGAGTGGGGCGACAGCGTGGAGGCGCCCGAAGCCGACCACCCAATGAACTCGGCGTGGCCCGGCTTCCCCGGCCAGGCGCGTGCTATCCTCGAAAAACGCCTGCAACGGCGCGTGGCCATTCTGCTGAAAGGACAGACCAACTGGGTGGAGTTGAAGCCCAATCTGCCTGCCGCCATCTTCCCACCGTCCCAGGCAACGCCCGCCGCCGCAGCAACGCTGGGTCCTCCGCCTCCGCCAATGGTGTTTAATCCGCCGGGAACCGCCCAGGTTGCTCTTCCGCCGGGCGATGGGGTCGTGCGCATGAGCACCTTCCGGCTCAGCAGGGTCCTGAGGCATTCGGGGCTGCTGCGGGTGTCGTCGGACCTGGGGCGAATCCGGGTCTTGCGAACGGAGGATGGAAAGCCGGCGCGAGCCATGACCTTCGATTTCAGCCGGGGCTGGCCTTCGGATCGGGACGACGTGACGGACGATTTGTGGCTGCGCGACGGGGATGTCATCGAAGTTCCCGACAAGAGCGGGGACTCGCC
>JAKLEJ010000552.1 GCA_022711695.1 Verrucomicrobiota bacterium
GGCCGGGGCCCGGGAGAGCGAGAACTTGCGTCACAGCCTGCGCGAGCTGGCCTCGGGCCGACATCTGGCCGACCTGGAACGGCGCCTCGCGCAAGCCGAGGCGCGGGCCGAGTCCCTCGCCCGCGATGCCGGCCGGGCGGAATCCCTGGAGGCGCGCCTGGCCGAGCTCAAGGAGGAAAACCGCGGGCTGGCCGAATCCCTGCGTCAGGCCAATGAGGAACGGGACGCTCTGGAACGCCTGCTGGAGGAAGCGCCGAACTGCGCCGAATGCGGCCTCGAACCCTCCTGCCCGGCCCGTCCGGAATTCGGCGGCCGCCGCCTGTTGTGCGTGGGGGGGCGCACCAACCTCCAGCCCCAGTACCGTTCCCTGGTGGAAAAGGCCGGCGGCCAGTTCATGTTCCACGATGGCGGCCGGGAAGAAGCCCTGTCCCGCCTGCCCGAACTCCTGGGCCAGGCCGATGCGGTGATCTGCCCGGCCGACTGCGTCGGCCATCCCGCCTACTACCAGCTCAAGCGGCACTGCAAGCAGGCCGGCAAACCCTGCGTCATGCTGCGGGGCTCCGGCCTGGCCAGCTTCGCAGACGGCCTCAACCGTCTGGCGACAGGCCGCCTGGATTTCGGCGCCGCGACCTCTATTCCCGTGGTCGATGTACCCGCGCGGCGCAACCCGTCATGAAGGGAAACACCATCAAATCCCTTGCCACGCCCAAACCGGACGAGCACGGTGGGGCGGAATAACCGAAGGGCATTGCGCCGAATGTTTTTCATCCGGTGCAATACGGCTGACGCCTATTGCAATGGGATGGACTCCTCCCTCCTGACGCGGCATCGAAGTGCCAGACTGGAGTTGTCATCAACCAGTCACGAGAAGGAAGGAGTCCGAGATGAACGTTACTCGTATCGGCCTGGATTTGGCAAAGAACGTCTTCCAGGTGCACGGCGTGGACCGTGACGAGCGCGTGGTGATCAAACGGCAACTCAAACGCGGCCAGGTGCTCGGCTACTTCGAGAAGCTGCCCCCGTGCCGGATCGGCATGGAGGCGTGCGCCGGTGCCCACTGCTGGGCACGGGCGTTCAGTCGGATAGGGCACGAGGTGAAGTTGATCCCCCCGCAATTCGTCAAGCCCTACGTCAAGGGCCAGAAGAACGACGCCAACGACGCGGAGGCGATCTGCGAAGCGGCGGGCCGGCCCAGCATGCGCTTCGTCCCGGCCAAGACTGTCGCTCAGCAGGACCTGCAGGCCGTGCACCGCATCCGCGGTGAACTGGTTCGACAACGCACCGCCAAGGCCAATCAGATTCGCGGTCTGCTGGCGGAATATGGCCTCGTCGTCGCGACCCGCATCGACGTGCTGCGACGCGCCTTGCCGGATATCCAGGAAGACCCCGACAACGGCCTGTCCGGCCTGTTCCGGCGACTGCTCGACGGCTTGCGCCAGGACCTGGTCGAACTCGATCGGCGCGTGGCCGAGCTCGATGGCGAGATCCAGACGGCCGCCAAGGCGGATGAAACGGCGGGACGGCTGCAAAGCATTCCTGGCATCGGCCCGATCACGGCCACAGCCTTGGTGGCGTCGGTGGGTGATGGCCGGCAATTCAAGCGCGGGCGCGAGCTTGCCGCCTGGCTCGGGCTCACTCCCGGCCAGCACAGCAGTGGTGGCAAGGATCGGCTGTTGGGCATCAGCAAACGGGGCGACAGCTACCTGCGCACGCTGCTCATCCACGGCGCGCGCTCGGTCATCAGGACGGCGGCCAACAAGACCGACCCGCGCAGCCGCTGGATCAGCGCGGTGGCGGCGCGGCGCCACAAGAACGTGGCGGCGGTGGCGCTGGCCAACAAGAACGCGCGCATCGCCTGGGCTGTGCTGACCCAAGGCGGTCGCTACGACAGTCAATACGGCATGGCGGCCGCCTGAAGCGTCGCCGACAGGATCAACCGTTCAACACGTGGTTGCGTGAGAGACAAGCGTGATGGCCAACAGGTCGAACCGGCGGCGGATGAGTCTGAGTAGGGTGCTGGCCTTCGAGGCCGTTATTGCGATCAGACCCCGTCGCGCGGATGCCCATCATGGCCAGGAGGCCCCACCCTCCACAAACAGGTCGGATATACGCGCGCAGTCGCACCTTGTCGCCAACCGCTCGATGCGCTCTCGCCAACCCCGAAGCTTGGGCTCGATCCTGATGCCGAACCCCAAACGCGAAGGTCGCTCGATCGACCGCTGTGCCGAGTGCCACGAGTTATCCACCGCCGCCCGCCCGCCCGCCTGCCAGAGAGGGGCGCAGTCGGCCGGGCGGCCGTGGATAACTCTGCGCCTCACGCTGGGCTGCCGCCGCAGGGCGGTCAACCGCGACGCTTCGCTAAACCCATCCCCTTCAATGTTTCCCTTGCATTTTGGAGAAGTCCATATACACCCTACTGCCTACGCGGCCGGCAGGTTGTGGTACTTGCGGTACCAGGCGGCCCAATTGGCGATGCCCACGGCCAGCTCGGTCTTCGGCTCGAAGCCCACATCCCGTTTCAGGTCATCCACGTTGGCGTAGGTGGCCACCACGTCGCCGGGCTGCATGGGCAGGAAGTTCTTCTTCGCTTCCTGGCCCAGAGAGTCCTCGATGGTCTTGATGAAGGTCATCAGTTCCACCGGCTGGTGGTTGCCGATGTTGTAGACCCGGTAGGGGGCGTAGCTGGTGCCCGGGTCGGGCGCGTCGGTGGTGAAGGCGGGATTGGGAGTGGCGATGCGGTCCAGCACCCGCACGGTGCCTTCGGCGATGTCGTCCACGTAGGTGAAGTCGCGCTGCATCTTGCCCAT
>JAKLEJ010000553.1 GCA_022711695.1 Verrucomicrobiota bacterium
CCCTGGATCTTCAGCCACACTGCCTCCTACCTCGCCACAGGGCAACTGCCGCCGGAGCCCGCGTTCGAGGAGCGCGTGCGCGTCCTGAACCGCCACCTGGATCGCATGATCGAAGTCTTCGGGGAGGAAGCCGGCTGCATGATGTTCCGCAAGGTCGCCCCGTGGTACGCCAAGCGATTTGGGCCGGCCAATCTCTTCAACAAGCGCGTGGTCCAGATCTCGAGCCGGGCCGATTTCCAGGGCGTGCTCGCGGATTACCGCCAATGGCGCGCCCAGTTCCTGGATGACCAGGGGCAGCTTCAGCCCCGCTTCCGCCCCGCCCCGATGAACGCGTCGTTCCTTGCTCCGGCGGCGGGCGTCTCGGCGATTCCGACGCCCAAAGGCCCGGTCGAGCGCTGGTAAGCGGCCGGCTGGCCATCCAGGGTCAGCGTCTGCGGCGGCCGCGCCCGCCGCCGCGGCAGGCTGCGCCGGTTCAGGCGCCCGGCCTCAGGGCTCGATGAGGACCGGCGTGCCGGGGGCGACCAGCTTGAGGAGATACTCCGCGTTCCAGTTGGCCAGGCGGAAGCAGCCATGCGATTCGGTGCGCCCCACCAGTTCGGGCCACGGGGTGCCGTGGATGCCATAGCCGGGCCGATCCAAACCGATCCACGCCGTGCCCACAGGATTGTTCGGCCCCGGCGGCAGGACCAGTTTCCGCCCCAGGCGCCGGCCCTCCTCGGATTCCGGAAAGATGTCCGGGTTGAACGTGTAATTGGGATTGGGGGCGGTCAACAGGACGCTGAGCGCGCCCACGGGGCGTTTCTCCGCCACCCGCCCGATGCTGCACGGGAAATGCGCCAGCACGTTCGACGAGGCGTCGAAGGCTTCCAGCGCCTTGTTCGAAAGCGAAATCTTCACGCAGGCGGCCCGGCCTTGCGGGGGCGGGTAATCCACGCTGGGAAGCGAGACAACCGCGCCCACAGGCACATTGTCCCAATCGATCCCCGGGTTCAGGCGCCGGATCGTCAGCGGATGCGCGTGGGCTTTCTCAGCCAGATACTCCAGCAGGGTTTCGTAATCCAGGCGGGGCTGTTCGGACTTGCCCAGCCACGTGGAGGCGACCGGCAGCAACCGGGCCAGGTCGTTGCTGGTGACCGTGTGGGAGGTCAGCACCGGCGGCGCGATCCGCAGGGCGGCCCGTGTGTCCCCGTCCAGCGCCCCGGTCTGCGCCAACCCCACCCGACGCTGAAAGGTCCGCAAGGCCGCGCGCGTTTGCGAGCCGAGCGCGCCGTCGATCGATCCTGCCGAGATTCCCAGGCGGGCCATGGCCACCTGGGCCTCAAACACGTCGCGCACCGGCCGGGCGGAAGACCCCTCCGAAGGGTCTCTCGCCGCCTGCACAGCACCGGTCGCCGCAGGCTGCGGAGCCGCCGGCGGACTGACCGGCGCGGCGGGGCCCGAGTTCGTCATCCCCCCCACCGTTCCGTCTCCCGGGGGCGGCCTGGCGGGCGCCGGCGCGGCGGTTTCTCTGGCGGGCGCGCTATTCGATACCGGGCGCGGTCCTGCAGGCTGAATCGCTTTGCGCACGAGCGCGGCGTTTGTGGCGTGAGCCCTCCCGCTTGGGGAAGGCCGGATGGGCTCGACATGCCGCCACCAAATCCAGCCCAGCAAAGCGGCCAATCCCAGGCAGGCCAACAACGCCAGCGAGGAACCCGGGCCGTCGGACCGCGGCCGTTTTGGGGCGCCTCGGTAACGGCTGTGGATGCGGCCTTCAGAGCGCATGCGTCGGGTGCTTCATCGGTCAAACCGCGGCCAGCGTATCCCAAACGCCGCTTTTTGACCAGCGCGGCTCGCAGTCGGGAAACGGCCGCCCCTTTTCCGGGCCTGGTGCAGAGGGCCACTCCCCTCGCAGGCAGGTTTGCTGCCAATATCGAACCTCCACCGACGGGTTGTTCACAAAGTGGCAGCCCAGGTTGTTCACCGCAGGCGACGATGAGGTTGATTTTCGGGGTCTTTTGGCCGACTTTAACGGTGAAAAAAGTATGAGTAACTTTATTGAAAAAAACTCTTGAAACCACAACATATGGTGCTATGGTGGTCCTTGCCCCACTACTTAATGGGGTTCCTCGCGAGAGTATTACCGAGCAAGGAACACTGCTAAGAGTGGGGAAAGTTTTCGTCAGGCGCCAACCGTGGGTGACGGCGGACGCAAGGGTCTAATAACAAACAAACGTAAAGCAATGATTGATGCTCGCGATGAAGTCGTGTCGCCTGCTCCGGCGCAGAGCCGCCGCCGCACGGGCCGTTCGGTGCAGAGCCGCCGTCGTGGAGGCAACCCCGCCCGGCGATTCCTGAGGGTGGAGCGGGTGTTCAGCGATCCCAAGCTCAGCCCCTTTGAGCAGGTGGAGTGGGAGAAGCGCACCGCCGAAATCAGCGACGATTCGGGCAAGGTGATCTTCAAGCAGGAGAATGTGGAGGCGCCCAAGGGATGGTCGCAACTGGCGACCAAGGTGGTGGTCTCGAAATATTTTTACGGCGAGCAGAACACCTCGGAACGCGAGACGTCGGTGCGGCAGTTGATTCACCGGGTGTGCCGGACGATCGCCGACTGGGGGGTGGCCGACGGCTACTTCAGCCGGGAGGACGGCGAGGTGTTTTACGCGGAGCTGGCGTGGCTGTGCCTGAACCAGTATGGGGCGTTTAATTCGCCGGTTTGGTTCAACGTGGGGCTCTATCACGAATACGGCATCGGGAAGAACTCGGGCCAGGGGAACTGGCACTTCAACCCGAAGAGCGGCGCGGTGGAGCGGGC
>JAKLEJ010000554.1 GCA_022711695.1 Verrucomicrobiota bacterium
TGAAAGACAGCGCATCCAGAAAGGCCAAGCTGCGGGCGCTCAAACGCCAAAGCGAGCGTGATCTGACCGACTTGATCCGGCGGCGCCTGGCTTTGCCGGTGGAGAAGCGCATGAATTTCTTGCGCGTCCGCCTGCCGGGCGGCGGCTCCTGCCTGTAGCCAGAAACCATCCCGGAGAAAGTTGGGTTGGACGCTTCCCGGGGCGCCCCCGCCATGGAATGTTCCGCGCACGCGGCGCAGGGTTTTGGGGACGCCCACATCCAAACATAAGCAGGCACCTGGCGCTTTCCGGCCTTTGTAGAGGGGTCACCAGGATGCTCTACACGGTTACCCTCACCCGCCCTGCGGGCGGATTCAGGTGGATGCGGGCGGGCTTGAACCCCGCGCCCGTCCCCATTAGGCTTGCTGGATGAGCGAGACGAGCAAGAAGCGGGCGGGGCGCAGGACGGAACCGACGTCATGATCGACTTCGTGGAAGATCAGGGGGGTTCCGCGGATCTGACCGCCCAGGTGCGGGAGATCTTCGCGCCCGGGGGTCTGTTGTCAAAATCGAGCAATTTCGAGTACCGGCCGCAGCAGCAGGAGATGGCGGTGGCGGTGGCGGAAGCGCTGCTGCAAGGCGGGCACCTGGCGGTGGAAGCCGGCACCGGGACCGGCAAGAGCCTGGCCTACCTGGTCCCGGCGATCCTCTTCGCCATGGCGCGGCGCAAGAAGGCGGTGCTCTGCACGCACACCATCAACCTGCAGGAGCAGTTGACCCAAAAGGACCTGCCGATGCTGGCAGCCATCCTGCCGGCGCGCTTCAGCTACGCCATGCTCAAGGGGCGGGCCAATTACCTGTGCTCCCGGCGTCTGCACAAGGCCCTCCAGCAGGCCGACGCCCTCTTCACCTCGCCCGAAGTCGAGGAACTCAAGCGCATCTGGGAATGGTCCCGGCAGACGCAGGATGGAAGCCTCTCGGACTTCGAGCACGAGCCCGATCCCAAGGTCTGGGCGCAGGTGTGCTCGGAACGCGGGCTCTGCTCGCCGAAGCTCTGCGGGACGACCTCCGACTTCTCGAAAGATCACGGGCTCTGCTTTTTTCAGCGCGCCCGCAACCGGATCATGTCGGCGGACGTGGTCGTTCTGAATCACACCCTGTTCTTCACGCTGCTGGGCGGCCTGGACGAGGAGGACGCGGCCGGCGGCATCCTGTTCAAGAACGATTTCGTGATCTTTGACGAGGCCCACACGATGGAAAGCGTGGCCTCGAGGCACATCGGCCTGAGCATTTCGAACACGCAGCTTCGCTACACGCTGCAGCGCCTCTGGAATCCTCGCACGGAAAAGGGGCTCCTGGCCACCCTGCGCAAAGGGGCGGCGGTCAAGCTGGTCGCGGAACTGCTCGCGGCCGGCGACGATTTCTTCAAGAACGTCGAGGAAGCCTGCGAGGGGCTCCACCAGGAGCGCGCCGAGCAGCCCGAGCCCCGGCGGCGCGCCGGCGGGGGCCGCAAACAGCGCGCCTGGACCGAGCTGCGCATCCGGCAGCCGGACCTGGTCAAAGACACGGTGACCCTGCCCCTGCAGAACGTGCGCCAGGCGGTCAGCGACCTGATCAAGAGCGCCGACGACGCGGACACCGGCCAGGAGCTGATGGAGTGCAACCGCCGCCTGGCGGAGCTGCGCGACGAGGTGGCCCTCTTCCTGAGCCAGAGCGCGGGCGACCACGTCTATTGGGTGGAGCGCGGCGGCAAGGCGCGCCAGATTCTCGGCCTGAACGCCGCCCCCGTGGATGTGGCCGAATACCTGCGCCGGCGCCTGTTCGAGAGCGAGACTTCGATCGTCATGACCAGCGCCACGCTGGGCACGCGGGCAGCGGGGCCAGCGAGCGCGGCCTCGGAGAAGGCCAGCTCGCGCCGGGCCGGCGCCCGGGTCTCGCCGCTGCTTTATTTCGCGCGCCGGGTGGGGGCGGAATCGGCCCGCCTGCTCCAGGTGGGTTCGCCGTTCGACTTCGAGCGGCAGATGAAGCTCTATGTGGTGAACAAGATGCCGGACCCGCGCGACCCCGGCTACGCGGACGCGCTGGAGCGGTGGATCGAGCACTTCGTGCGTCAGACGCACGGCAAAGCCTTCGTGCTCTTCACCAACGCCAAGCTTATGCAGGAGCTGGGCGAACGCATGGAACCCTTCTTCGAGAAGCTCGGCATCGAGTGTTTTGTCCAGGGCACCGGCACGCCGCGCTCGCTCATGCTGGAGAAATTCAAGGAGGACGTGGACTCGGTGCTGTTCGGGCTGGAGAGCTTCTGGCAGGGGGTGGACGTTCCGGGCGAAGCGCTCTCGAATGTGATCATCACCCGGCTGCCCTTTGCCGTGCCCGACCATCCGCTGATCGAGGCGCGCATCGAAGCCATCGAGGCCCGCGGCGGCAATTCGTTCAACGAGTTCTCGCTGCCGGAGGCCATTCTCAAGTTCCGGCAGGGCGTGGGCCGCCTCATTCGCACGCGCTCCGACCAGGGGATCATCGTCGTGCTGGACAACCGCATTCTGGCCAAGCGCTACGGGCAGGCCTTTCTCGACGCGGTCCCCAAGTGCCCCGTCGAAGTCGTCTGAACCCTCTCCGCAGCGCGCGCGCCGGCGCCCGGCGCCGATTTGAGGCTTGAGCGGCGCGCCGCGTTGGAAGATGCTGCCGCCCAGTGAACCCAGACAAGAGCAACCGGTCTGGATGGCGGCTCATTCCGCTGGCAGGATTGGCGGCGCTTCTCGCCGCCCTGGTCCTCTGGCGGATGCCGCGTCCCC
>JAKLEJ010000555.1 GCA_022711695.1 Verrucomicrobiota bacterium
TTGGTGCGAGATGCGCGGCAGCCCGCCGCGCGGGCAGACCTGGGGCAACAGCTTCATCCATGACAAGACGCTACAAGTTGCCAAGGGCCGCTGGATTTGCGTCGAACAAATGATCGCGATGAACCGACCCGGGGACACCGATGGCGAGCAGGCGCTCTGGATCGACGGCCGGCCAGTCAGCCACCTGGGCAAGGGCTTCCCCAGGGGTCTGTGGACCTATGACAAATTCACGCCCGGCAAAGGCGGCCAGGGCATCCGGTGGAATACCCAGAAGAACGGCCCGGAGCGGTTCACCGTCCCGGAAGAAGGCGCGCCCTTCGAAGGATTCCGCTGGCGCACCGCGCCGGAGTTGAACGTGAACTACGTCTGGCTTTACCTTTACACGCAGAAGCCCGCCGGCCACCGGATGAAAGTCTGGTTTGACCACGTGGTGGTGGCCACGGACTACATCGGCCCCATTCGATCGACCACCCCATGAACCGCCGCCAATTCCTCGTCACTTCCGCCGCCAGCGCCAGCGCCTGGGCGGTCGCCAGCCCATCCCCCGCCGCCGCGCCTCCGGCGACGCTGCCGCCCATCGAATCCGTCTCGCCTCCGGGCGCGCCTCCCGCGACCCTGCCCGATCTCGCGCCCGCGCGATGGATCTGGTACCCGTCGGAACGGACTCTCCAAAACACGTTCATTCTTTTCAGACGGGAGCTGAATCTGCCTGCCAAGCCGCGTCGAGCCCGCGGCTGGATCTCGGCGGAGAGCCGCTACCGCCTCGAGGCCAACGGCCAGCGCGTCCAATGGGGGCCGGCCCCGGCCGATCCGCGCTGGCCGGAAGCCGATCCTCTGGATTTGACGGACGCGCTCCAGGCTGGCCCGAACGTCCTCGCCGCCACCGTGCTCTTCTATGGTGTGGGGGACGGAACGTGGCCCATCGGCAAGCCCGGCTTTCTGTTTCGGCTCGAAATCGAATTCGAGGGTCACCCCGCGCAGGTGGTGGTCTCGGACGCTTCCTGGCAGGCCTGTTTGTCGCGAGCCTGGCCTCCGGGCCAATACAAGCGCTGGTATCTGCGCGCGCTCCAGGAAGAGTTCGACGCGAGGCTTCATGCCCATGGGTGGACGCAGACGGGCTTTGCGCCCACGGCGGACTGGATTCCGGCGATGATTCTGAACGGCCCGTCCAACAAACCGGCTCTCTCGACCTCCTACTACGAGTACCAGACCGACGTCGGCAGCGGACCCGCGAATGCCGAGTTGCGCCCGCGCAGCATTCCGATGCTCCGCGAGTCGCTCACGCCGGTGACGAAGCTCGCCGAACACTTCACCCTGCGGTGGCTGAGGCCGCCCCGGGAATACTTCGAGATGCGCGTGCCCAACGCCTTCCAGGTCACCGGCCCCGCCAGCGTGACCGCGGACGGCCCCCGCCAATGGAAGGTCACTCTCGACGGCGTCCACGGGGCGCTGCTCACATTCGAGCTGAAGGAACAGGTGGTGGGCTGGCCCTTCTTCACGATCGACGCGCCGGCGGGCACGGTCGTGGAGATGCTGGTGCACGAGGCCCACCAAGCGGGCGGTCCGCCGCTGCTCAACACTCATTTCGACTCCTGGACACGGTTCGTGTGCCGCGAAGGGGAAAACCGCTTCGAGCCCTTCGACTTCGAGAGCCTGCGCTGGCTGCAACTGCACATTCACGGCGCCCGGGGCGTGGCGACCGTGCGCGAGCCGGGGGTGCGCCGGCGGGTGTTCCCCTGGCCCCACGAGCCGCGCCTCCGCACGGACGAACCGGCCCTGCAGGCGCTTTTCGACGCCTCGATCAACACCCTCCACAACTGCGCGCAGGAGACGTTGGTAGACGGAATGGCCCGCGAGCGGCAGCAATACAGCGGCGACGGCGGCCATCAGTTGCACGCGGTCCACCTGACCTTTGGCGAGACGCGGCTGCCGGCCCGGTATTTGGCCACATGGAGCCAGGGCATGACCAAGGACGGCTATTTCCTCGATTGCTGGCCGGCCTACGACCGGCTGGCGCGACTGATCGAGCGGCAGTTGGACTTGAGCGGCTGGGGGCCGATCCTCGATCACGGGGTGGGGTTCAACTTCGATTGCTGGCATCATTACATGTACACCGGCGACCTGGCGACGCTGCGCGAACCGTATCCGCGCCTGGTCCGCTTTGCGCAATACCTGCGCGGGCTTGTGGCCTCCGACGGTCTCCTGCCGGTGGAGAACCTGGGGATTCCCAGCGTGTGGATCGACCACGTGGCCTACCAGCGGCAGCGCCACAAGCGATGCGCCTTCAACCTCTACGCGGCCGCGGCGATGCAGCGCGCCCTGGCCCCCCTCTGCCGGGCCTTTGGCAACGCCTCCCAGGCAGAAGCGACGCTCGCGTTTGGCCGCAGCCTCGAGGAGGCGGCGGTGCGGGCGTTTTGGGACCCGGAGCGCGGACTCTTCGTGAACAACCGTCCCTGGCTGGCCGAGGAGAAGAAGCCGCGCCTGTGCGACCGTTCCCTGTCCACGGCGGTTCTTTTCGACCAATGTCCCGGCAACCGGACGGCCCCGGCGATCCGCGCCCTGGCGGAGTGTCCGCCGGAGATGGGGTTCTCGTATCCGTGCAACGCCGGGTGGCGGCTGTGGGCCCTGGCCCGAGGCGGCCGCGGCGACGCGATCGTGAAGGACTTTCGCGCTCGGTGGGCAACCATGACGTCGGTGAAGGAAAACAACACCCTGCAGGAAGACTGGACCGCCCGGCACGACAGCGGGCAGCAATGGAGC
>JAKLEJ010000556.1 GCA_022711695.1 Verrucomicrobiota bacterium
CCATGGCGGAATTTGTCCGGGTGGCGGTGGTGCTGCTGAACACGTTGGGGCTTTCCCTGACGGCCGGCCTGCTGGTTTCCTCCTTCTTTCGCGACCGGCAGACGGCGGGGATGGCGACCGAGGCGGTGCTGCTGGTGTTGGTTCTGGCCGGCCCCGTGGTGGGGACGATTGCGGGGCCGGGGCCCGGGGTGTTCAGTGCGGCGGTGCTGGCCCAGATGACCAGCCCGTGGCAGTTGTTCCGCTGGGCGTTCGAGCTCAAGGCCGGCGGCGTGGTTCCCTGGTTCCTTCCCGCGCTGGCCCTCCAGGGGTTGCTCGCGCTCTCGCTGCTGGCCCTGGCGTCCTGGCGGCTGCCCCGCTGCTGGCAGACCGGGCCGCCCCGGCGGGTCGGTCTGGATTGGAGCGCCGCCTGGCATTGGTGGAAGTTTGGCGGACCTGCCAGGCGATCCGTGCGGCGCCGCCGACTTCTGGAGCCCAATCCGCTGTGCTGGCTGGGGTGCCGCGACCTGACCACCGGCAGGCTCATGTGGGTCCTCGTCTTCGTTACGCTGGGCTTTGCCCTCTTGATGAATTTGGGCGGCAGTCCCTGGGGCCAGACGGACACGGCGGTCGGCCCGCTGTTCTTCGCCCATGCCACCCTCAAGCTGGTGGTGGCTTCGGACGCCGCGTCGCGGTTCGATCAGTTGCGTCGCTCCGGGATGCTGCCGCTGATCTGGTCCACGCGCCTGAGCGCCGCTGAGATCGTCGAGGGTCAGATGCAGAGCATGAAACGCCTCTTCCGGGGGCCTGCGCTTGCGATTCTGGCTTACGATCTTCTCTGGCTGGTGATGAGCCTGCGAGACCGCGTGAACACGTCTTCGGCCCTGATCCTGGCGTGCGCGGTCTGCGTCTCCGGGATTTCGCTGTGGGATCTCTGGACTTTGGCCCGGGTGGGCCTGTGGCACGGGTTGAAGTGTCGGCGGCCAGGCAACGCCGCGTATCTGGCCATGTTCAAGATTCTGGGCGTGCCCTGGCTGGGGGTGATGCCGGCCGCGTTTGTCCCGGGCGAGGCCAGCCTCACCGAGGTGCTGCTGCTTTGGACGCTGTTCAGCGTGGTGGCGAACACCGTCTTTCCGGCCATGGCTGCGGGGGCCTTTCGCCGCGAGTTCCCCCGCCTGATGCGCGATCCCGTCGCGGAAGGCTCCCGCCTGCTGCCCTCTTCGGGCTGAGGCTATTGGTCTGCGGCAAGGAAACCGGCCACAATCGGCCGGTGATCCGACCCCACGCCCCAGTTGGGCAACGCCAGCACGCGGGTCTCCGGGCGGAGCCATTCCCGGGCCATGCCGGGACTGAGCAGAAGATAGTCGATGCGCTGGTAGGAATCCTCTTTTCCGTAAAAGTGAGTCCAGGTGATCCAGGCCGGATCCCAACGCGGATTAGAGGGAATCTGGTCGTCGCCATTGCGCTCGGCGGGCCGGGTGTCCGTGAGCGCGTTGCGATAGCGGCCCAGGACGGTGCGCACGGGCCGGCTGTCCTTCACGTCGTTCAGGTCGCCCAACACCACGAGGTTCTCGCGCGGGTTCTTGTCCAGCAGCGCGTCGATCTTCTCGCGCAGGATGCGGGCTTCCTCCTGCCGCATGTCCGCCTCCTCGCCCTCGGCAGTCTGGCGGCGCGACTTGAGGTGGACCACCAGCGCGGTGAAGGCGTAGTCGCGATTGACCTGGATGCGCGCCTCGAGAATGCCCCGCTGCACCGGGTGGCGGCGGCCCATAAGCAGGTAGGTGTCGTTGGTGTGTCTGCGGCAGGCGCCGATGGGAAAGCGGCTGAGCAGGCCCACCTGGATGTTGGTGTCCTGCGCGAAGAGCAGTTCGCCGTGCGGATAATCGACGCCCTCGGCCCGCAGGGAGCGGCGCAGCTCGTCAAACGGGCCGGCGCCGCCCATCTCCTGCAGGGCGATCACATCGGCGCGCAGCGCCCGGATGCTCTCCCGGATCTTGGCTTTGCTCGCGGCATCCTTGGCGGGACGGGTCCCCGCCGGCTGGTCGCTGTAGAAATTCAGGTTGTAGGTGGCCACCCGGAAAAGCTCAGCCGCGGGCAGAGGGCATGCGGCAGGTCCCAGGACCAGCAGCGCGAGCGCGGCGAGGAGGATGCGTGTCATCGGCGCTTTCCAGGCGCGGAGCCCCGCCGGTTACCTTGCCAGTTCGAAGGCGTACCCCTTGAGATACTCCGTCTCCGGGATCACGGGCAGGACCGGGTGGTCCGGGGACTGGGTGTACGTGGCCACGCGGCGCAGGATGCGGTGGGCATCGTAGGCCGCCGCCAGGATGACGTCCTGGAAGGTCACCGCGTCGATGTGATGCGAGCAGCAGAAGGTGGCCAGCACCCCGCCGGGGCGGAGCAGCTTGAGCGCCCGCAGATGGATTTCCTTGTAGCCGCGCAAGGCGTCCGGAATCGAGGCGCGGTTGCGGGTGAACGAGGGCGGGTCCAGGACGATCAGGTCGTAAGGGGGGATCAGCCTCTCGTTGGGCGGGGTGGTTGTGCGGGCCTTGAGCCAGTCGAAGACGTTGGCGGTCTCGAAGGCGCATTTCTCCGCCAGGCCGTTGGCGTCGGCGTTCCGCGCCGCCAAGGCGTTGGCGTCGGCGCTTTGGTCCACCCCCTGGACCTGGGCGGCTCCGGCCCGGGCCGCGTGCAGCGCAAACCCGCCCAGAAAACTGAAGCAGTCCAGCACCTGCGCCCCGGGGCGGACCAGCTCGGCCACGAG
>JAKLEJ010000557.1 GCA_022711695.1 Verrucomicrobiota bacterium
GATCTGATCCAGGCCCCAGACCCGAAACATAACGGCGGTGTTTTCTTGCATAGGCTCTCAGCGATGTCCGCAGTGATTCCGGCGGCCCCGAGAATAGCGAGTGCTGTCCTGGAAACAAGAACCGAACCGCAGCGAGAGTCTGCGGGAACATTCCGCCGTCGGCCAATCCCGGCCGCCGGGGAGCGCGCGGAAGATCGCAGGGGCGCGCCTGAAACCGCGGCTGCCCGCGGCGCAACGGCTCAGGGCCGGCCCAAGCGGAACCCGGTCAGCGGATCAACCCGTCCTTCCGGAGCGCGCTTGCCACTTTGGCGACGAACGCATCCGCCAACTTGAGCTTATCGACGTCGTCTTTCACGACCGTGTCCGTCAGGCAGGACCAGATCTGCTTGCCTGTGTTCAGGTCAAAAAGGCCAGTCTCGAGGAGAACGTCCTGCCGCGTGCTGCCACGGACCGTGGCCATGTCGGTGAAGGCCACCGTGTACCAGTCATGCCACCCGTCCACGTAATGTCCGGTGGTGACGGGCACAAAAGCGTCGCGAGTCTCCCGGACCTCGGCAAAGCGGGTGCTGGTGTCCCGTAGGCGCAAGATCAGGATGCTGTCGGCGCCGGCCTGCCGCAACTGGGCGGCCGCAGCCTCCTTGTTGGCCTTGATCTCTTGAAGCGGCAGAATCTTGTATGTAGTCAGGGCCGCCTGGCCGCCTTTCGAAAATTCATTGGCGAAACGGTTCTCGAAACCGCCCCGCACCAAGCCTTCATCGGCGACAGCCAGGATGGCGGTCTTTTGCACGGGCGCGCCCTTGAAGTCGGGGGCTTTCCAAGCCGTCTTGATCGAAGTGCTTTGGCATCCGACGCAGAGGGCGGCGGCGAGGCCGGCGCACAGGAGGGTGAAGAGGGCGGAGTGTTTGGTTCGCATGGCGGGGTTTCTCGGGATTGTGTGTGGTTGGGTGGAAGGGCGGATGCCCTCCTGGAGAGCCCTGAGTTTGTTGTTGGTTTTGGCTTGGATTTGTCGGCGTGTCCAGCGGCGCCAGGTCAGAAGCGAGCGGCGACTTCAGTCAGGGGAAACGGCCCAGGTTGCGTCTGGATCGTAGGCTTTCAGAGCCGAGGCCAGCTTGGGCGTTTTCTCTCCCAGATCCCTCTGATACACCCTGCCCTGCTGGTTGACGATAAACGTCATGATGCCCGATTCGCCGTATTCCGCCGGCCAAGCCACCAGCGCGAAGCCTCCGATCATATTGCCGTTGATGAGATAATCGTACTTGCCCCCTGGCGCGTGCTTGCCCTGGCGCGTCACGACTCTGAAGAAGTAACCATGGAAGGGCTGGTCAGCCTCCCCCTGGCCTCTGGACCGAACGTCATAGCCCTGGCCCTGAGCCCTGGCCACCAGGGGCCCCAACGGGCTGAGTTCGCCGTCCAGGTCGGGAGGCCAGTAGAGGCCGTCTTTGGCCCCCTCTGTGCTGATAAGTCTCTGCGCATATTCCAGCACTTCATCGCCATCCCGATCCCGGGCGGCGTATTCGCGCTGGGCTTGGACGTAAGCCCGCATCGTCTGAAGCGTTTCGAGCTCGTTCTTGCCGATGCGCCGGTTGATCAACTCCTCCTTGCCCGCCTCGGTGTCAAAGAACCATCCACCCTCGCGCTTCACCACCGGGATGGGGAACGGCCAGGCGTTGGGACCGATCTCGAGGAAGCGCGTGGTCTCGGAGGCTGACACCAAGCGGTTGGTCGCGTCGAAGGAGGCGACAAACTGCTCCAGTTCGTTGGTGGCCTGAACCTGGTCGCTGGCGACAAGTTCATCCGCGGAAAGGCCGAACAGAATGCGCAACGCCTCACGATCTTTCGCTTTGGCCGCCTTGGCCAGCGCCTCGACCGCCGCCTGGGGTGTGGCGAATGTCTTACCAATGTCCGCCGCGCCGCTCCGCGTCGGCTGGCAGAGCGCCAGAGCCAGGGCGGCCGGGACAAGAAAACCGGGGACAAACCGTGCTGAGAGTCTCATAAGGATAGCCTGGGAGATTGAAGTCATAGCGTCCGAGGGTGTGTGCCTTTCACGCAGGATCACCGGCGGCCTCCTCGCCCCCCTCCGCCGAATCCGCCGCGACTTCCACCGCTGAACCCGCCCGATCGGCTGCCGCCACTGAAACCGCTGCTGCGGCTCGAACTGCCGCGGCTGCTGAAATCGCGGGTGTTCCCGCCCCCGCCCGCCCCGCTAAAGGCGCTGTCGCGCGCGCCGGTCGAGGGAGACGGACGGACATTCGACGGACTGGGCGACCTCGGCTGAGAGATAGAAGGCGAGGCGGCGGGCCGGCTCACCGAGGGCGATCCGGTCGAGGGGCGCGTTCCCACCGCGCCGGTGGACGGACGCGCGCCGACGCTGCCCGTGGAGGGGCCCGCGCCGATGGCGCCTGTGGAGGGGCGGGCGGCGGCGCCACCCGCGCCGCCGTTCGATCCCCATCCGCGCGCTTCCCGAGTGGTGGCGCTGGGGGCGCCAGAGGTCTTCAATCGGCTTTGGTCGGGCTGCCATTTCTGAGCGGGCATGGTGCTGGCGGTGGGAGGACGGCCTCCCGGGGACGTTGCGCCCGGCGGCCGAGCGCCCGAGCCGGGGTTCGAGGGCCGCGTGCCCGAGGAGCCCCCCGGATTGTTCACATTGACGTTTTGGTTGAAGTTGTTGTTGACGTTGATGTCCACGTCCCCATAACCACCCCCCCAAACCGCAACGCCG
>JAKLEJ010000558.1 GCA_022711695.1 Verrucomicrobiota bacterium
CGGGAATCCGCCTTCCGGTCCAGCCAGCCAGAGGTTGCCGACCACGTTCCCGAACGCGGAGGTGTTGAGGGCGAACTGGCCAAAGACGGAGGCGTTGTTCCCGCTCCAGTTGTAGATGACGTTGTTCCGGAAATCGAACACGTCGGCATGCTGCATCAACGGAGTCCGCGAACCCAGATTCGCATAAAGGTTGTGGTGGAGCGTGAGGTTCTTCGGCGCGCGATTGCCGCCGATATGCTGTCCCATGAATCCCTCGGCGATGAGGTTCCACTGGAACGTGGCCCGGTCCAGGCACGAGCCATACCAATCCAGTTGCGTGTCCGAACCCCAAGAGACGGAGCAGTGGTCGAAGATGACATCATGCACCCCCGGCTCCGCCGTTCCGTAGCAGAGCAGGTTGTTGCCGGCGTCGTGTTTCATGTTGCCGCCCATGCGCACGCGCAGGTGGCGCACGACAATATCGTGGGCGCCGTTGACAAACCAGACGCCCCAATCGCCGTCCGGCTGCCCGGTCCCCTTGACCTGCACTCCGCCTGGCGAGGTCTGCCCGGCTACGGTGAGATAGGGCGCGCTCACCCGAATCGCGTTCTTGAGCGTGATCGTGCCGCTGACCCGGAACACGCAGAAGCGCGGGCCGCGGGCCTCCATGGCCGCGCGCAGACTGCCTGGCCCGGAGTCATCGAGATTCGTCACCTCGATGACTCGGCCGCCGCGCCCGCCCACCGCGCTCGCGCCGAATCCTTCGGCGGTCGGGAAGGCTTTCACGGCATCTGCGGCCGCCGCGGCGGCGAGGCAACAGCCAAACGCCACACCTGCGGCGCAGCCGAGGAGCCCCATCGGTTTCGACGCGAAACTCATCATGTTCAGTACGTCAGTCGCGAGCCGGCTGCAACCCAGGGTCTCTCCGGATTCCGACACTCTTTCAGCGTCCATCGGGCCTTGCTGACGAGCCGGCCGGCCGATACCAGTGCGATTCCCAGTAGGCTCGATCCGCAGCGTAAACATCGATGGACTTGTCCGGCACACGGGAGAGAATCCCGAAGCGTTCCATCTCCCGAAGATAGTCCGGTCCGGGGCGGAAGCCCGGCATATCGAATCGCTTCATCGTGTCGAGGGCGCTCTGCGCGGCGGCGATGCTGTCGAGCAGGAGGCGGTAGTCGGGGTCGTCTGTGCTGGCGAAGACATCCGGCGCAGGTCCTCCCCCGCTTGCGCAAACCCCGTATCCGCCGGCCTGCTTCGCCAGCGGCGCCAGGAGCAGCAGCGATTTCTCGGGCCGGGATAGGTTGTAGAGGGCGTGCCGGGAATAGCGGGTGCGCGGATCCCCAAAATCACTCTGCCAGGGAGGCATGCCCAGATCGTCGGACGGCGAGGCGGGCAGTTTGCGCGGTCCGGTGTGGCAGGTTCCGCAGCGCTGCCCGAGGACGGCCTGCGCGGCTTTTACCGCCGGCCAGTCGGTGTCGCTCCGGTCGAGTTTGTCCTCGCGGTAGGCCCCGATCATGCCTGTCCCCAAAGCGGCGTAGGTGCCGGCATACGGGGCGCCGGATTCGATCCACAGCCGGATCGTGGTCCTTTCCTGAGGCGTCAAGACGGCGTCATGGTGGCTCCCATCCAGGCGCCGCAAGAGCGGGCTGGCCGCGCTGCCCAGGGTGCGCGGCGCATAGTTGCCGCGCGGCAGGTTGCGGCCGTCCGAGAACTGGCCGCGCACCGTCAGCCACCAGAAGCTGTGCGAGAAGAAGGGCCCGCGGTCGCCGTTCAGCAGGACGCCGCCGGCGCGCGGCCCATGGGCGGGGTCGCGCCGATCGGTGTCGTGGCAGCGCACGCAATGCCGATCCAGGATGGGCTGGATGTCCCGCGGGAAATCGAAGACTTCGGGGATGCCAGGGATTGGGCGGACGGCGCTGGGCGGACGACGCAAGGCCAGGAGGGGCGCGGTCTGGCGCGCGCTCTCGGTGCGAGGCTCGTGACACCCCACGCAGCCAAGGGTTTCGCCCGGCTGAACGGTCAGGAAGCTCTGCATGCGCTTGACCGCGAGGCCCTCGGCGTCCAAGGCCACCAGGAAAAAGCTCCGCAGCGCGGGCAGCTCGAAGCAGGCCGAGCCGTCGGCCTCGACGGGGACCGTTCCCAGCACCCGCTCCAGGGTGAAGGTGCCGTTGTAGCTGACGGGGTCGCCGCTGCCGGTGAAGTTGATGGGTTTGGGCAGGGTCTCCAGGACCAGCAGTTCCTTGATCTCGCCGCGCCTGACCCCGGCCATGTTGCGACCCCGATAGACGTCGGAGAGGACAAGCAGGCCGGCGCGGCTGGCGGGCTCGATCCGGGCCGGCAGCCTGGATTCGAGCGGGCGCGGAGCCAGGGGGCGCGGCTCGTGGCACTCGAGGCCGGCGGCCTGTTCGGCGGCGCTCAAGGAGTGCAGAACGCGCGTGGCCCCCTGCCCATCCATGAGCAGGAGCCTCGGGCCCTGCGCGACGAGGAAGCGGTCTTCCGCCAGGGGAAACGGATCGCGGAAATCCGCCGAACGGCTCACGCGCCGGACAAAGGACAGGGCGTCGGGTCCCGCGGCCGGATCGACCACCGTGACGTGGCCGCTGTGTTCCCGAAGCCCGTGGCCCGGCGAGAAGGAAGCCACCACCTTGCCCGTGCCGGGGATCGGCTTGGCGTCCAGCATGGCGATGCCTGGATGCATATTGCCATAATACACCGTCTGCCCGGCGC
>JAKLEJ010000559.1 GCA_022711695.1 Verrucomicrobiota bacterium
AGCCCTTTTCGCTGATCTGCCAGGGCCGCCCCGTCGTCCCCAGGCGCTCGCCCAGGACTTGTCCGGAGCCGTCAGCGCTCGCGCTGAACCGCAGGCGATATTGTGCCACCCGGCCCTGCTTGTCGCGGGTGAAGACCGACCAGCCGCGGCCGTCCTCCGGGGCGCACAGCGCCAATCCGTAAGGCGCGTCGGTCCCGGGGGCAAAACCCTTGCCAATGGGGATCCGCCCCACCAACTCGAGCGAGACAAGATCGCCTTGGGAGTCTGTGCGCACCCGCAGCGCATCCAGCGTTCGGTCAGTGCGGTTGGCCGCGCAGACGAGATCCCACCGCTCCGGACCCGCGCGAAATCCGCGGCCGCAATCCACATTGTTCAGTTTCTTGCCCGGCTCGAACCAGTTGACCCCAGGCCGCCAGCCTTCAGCCGCCGCCCATCGCGAGCCGTCCAGGCGAAACAGGTAAAGCCCCCCATGACGCGCGTCGCTCTTGTTGACTCCGATGATGAGGCTGCGCGCGCCGTTGGACGGATGAACCCAGACGCACACGTCGTCCGCGACGTCGTCCGAGCCCAACATGGAAGCCGTGGCCGCCAGCGGCCGGACCGCCGACGCGGCCCCCAGCGCAAGGGCCGTGCCAAGCCAGAGAATCAGGGATCGACGCATGCCTGCACGTGGTTCGGGCGTGACCAATGGCCGGCTAGTTCGTCCTGGCCGTTGTCTCGACCAGTTGGGAGGGGGCGGCTCGCAGCGTGGCGCGATGGCGGGCGACCGCCTCGTCGATCTTGAGAAGCGCCTCGGGCTGCGCCGAGGCGCGGTCGAACTTCTCCCCCGGATCCTCGCCCAGGTGGAAGAGCAGCGGCGGGCTGTTGGTCACGGGCTTGTCCGGCCCGTAGCCGGAGCGCGTGATGAAATGGGCTTTCCAGGAGCCAAGCCGGGCGGCATAGAGCGTGCTGCCGCGGTAGTAAAAAAAGGCCTCGCGGCTCACCGTCCCTGTTCCGAAGAGCAACGGCGAGATGTCCACGCCATCCAGGGGGCGGTCCTGGGGAAGCGGAGCGCCGGCGAGCCTGGCGCAAGTGGTGAACAGGTCCATGGTCGTCGCCATCTCGTGTTGCACGACCCCGGCCGGCACCCGGCCCGGCCACCAGGCGATGCCCGGCACGCGCATTCCGCCCTCCCACGTCGAGCCCTTGCCCTCCCGCAGCGGCCCGGCGGAACCCCCATGATGGTTGAAGATCAGCCAGGGCCCGTTGTCGCTGCTGAAAACGACGAGCGTCTTCTTCTCGAGGCCCAGGCGGCGCACCGTGTCCAGTATCTGGCCCACGCTCCAATCCAGTTCCTCGACCACGTCGCCGTAAAGCCCGGCTGGGCTGCGGCCGCGGAAGCCGTCCGAGGCAAAAAGCGGCACATGCGGAAAGGTGTGCGCCAGGTAGAGAAAGAAGGGAGCGCGGCGTTGCTCGCGGATGAACCGGACCGCCTCCTCGGCGTAGCGGCGGGTGAGCTGCCGCTGATCCGGGGCCGGTTCCATCACGTTCGTGCCTCGAAGGAGAGGCGTGCGCCAGAAGGCATTGTCTTCGGCGAAGAACTTCTCGCGGCCTTTCGGCGCGTCCGGCGCGGGCATCATGTCGTTGGAGAAGGGCAGCCCGAAATAGCTGTCGAACCCGTGCCGGGGCGGCAGGTGCTGCGGGAGGTGGCCCAGGTGCCATTTGCCGACCATCCCGGTGGCGTAGCCTTGTCGCTGGAGCAGTTCCGGGAGGGTCGCTTCCTCCGCCGGCAGGCCGCCGGCCGAGTTGTTGCGCAGCACCCGATACTGGTTGTGGCACATGCCGCTGCGAATCGGGTAGCGCCCCGTCAGCAGCGCCGCCCGGCTGGGCGTGCACACTTCCGCCGCCGAGTAGAAATCCGTGAAGCGCATTCCCTCGGCCGCCATGCGGTCCAGGTGCGGCGTGCGGATGCTGGGATGCCCGTAGCAACCCAGGTCGCCGTAACCCAGATCGTCGGCGTAGATGACGATGATGTTCGGCCTCTCCGGGCGATTGGCCCCGCTCCGCCCGGAGTCAGCGGCAAGCCCGCGATGGTCGGCACCCCACAGGACAATCCCGGCAATGCCGAGGAGAAGGGCTCTTTTCGGATTCATGAGTTCATTTCGACTGGGGCTCGTCATTGCTTTGAATCGGCTTTCTTTTTGGCTTTGGCAGCCTTCTTCCCGGCCCTGCCCGCGCCGTCGCTCGCATCGTCGGCCCGGGCGGGCGGCTGGTTCTCTTTGGGCAGCCATTTTCCCAATTCGCTCTTTGTCGATGCCGACTCCGCCCGGGCTGCCAGGTTGGCCCACTCGTAAAGGTCCCGGGTCTCCTCGTAGAGCTCCTCGCCGCCATCCGAATAGCGCGTGTAACGCCAGGTTTCAGTGCGCAGGGTGTGGTTATTGCGCCGGTAGGTGGTGACGGCGGGCGGGTCCCACGGGGCTCGCGGGTTTGTCAGCAGCGCGCGGATGCATTTGCCCTGGACATGCTCGGGCGTCGGCAGCCCGCACAGATCCATCAGCGTGGGATAGATGCTCATGAAATCGTCAATTCACCGCTGGCGCGCGGTCACGCTTGCGGCCTTTCTTGGACGGGGGCGCTGCGGGAACGCCCTCGGGGGAGACCGCAGGCCCGGGCAACGACCTCCGCCAACTCAAGACCCGTTCGGAGAGCCGCCGCGTCAGTTCCGGCC
>JAKLEJ010000056.1 GCA_022711695.1 Verrucomicrobiota bacterium
GTGCTCTCCCTTCGCGACGGCAGCGCTCTCATGGGCGCCGTCGGGTTTGAACTCCCGCTCTCCCGGGTGGACTCGGTGGCCAGCGCCACCGGCCTGATCCTTAACGACCTCGCCAACGCCTCGCCCTATCCTTCGGTCATCGTCGTCAGCAACATGACCCAGGTCCTCACCAGGGTCACCGTCTCGGTCACGGGCTTCCGCCATGACAACCCCGCGGACGTGAAGATGCTGCTCGTGGGTCCCAACGGCCAGAATGTCGAGCTGATGTCCGCGGCCGGCGCCGGTTCGAGCGTCACCGACGTGAACCTCGAGTTCGACGACGAGGCGGCCGCCAGCCTGCCCCAGTTCTCGCGGCTCACTACCGGCGTCTATCGGCCCACCAGCTACGAGCCGGGCGTGTCCTATTCCGATCCGGCCCCCGCGACTCCCTACGGCGCCAGCTTGGGGGCTTTTGCCGGGATCGTCCCCAACGGCGCCTGGTCGCTCTATGTGATGGACGTCGTCCAGGGCGACGCCGGACGCATTGGCGGATGGAGCCTGAACTTCATCACCACGGTTCCCGTGCCTGGAACCGCCGACCTGGCGGTTTCCTGCGCGGCCCAGCCGCCGGCGGCCACCATCGCCAGCCCCATGAACCTCGTTGTGACCGCCGTCAATTCCGGCCCCTCCGACGCCAGCGGAATCGTCCTGACCAATTCGATCCAGGGCGGCTTTTACATCGACGCGGTCATCCCCAGCAAGGGCTCGGTCACCCAGACCGGAAACCTGATAACGTGCGCAGTCGGCGCCCTGACCAACGGCGAGACCTTCACCCTGACAGTCGCTGGAAAACCCACGGGCTCGGGCGCGCTGACCTCGCTGGCCGGCATTGCCGGGATTGAGGACGACTCCAACCCCCTCAACAACTTCGCCAGCCTGACGGTGCCGGTGACTCCGCCCTCGCTCAGCATTCGCCTCCTCGGCGAAAACGTCATCCTCTCCTGGCCAAACCTGGTGTCGGGTTACGTGCTGCAATGGACCGACAGCCTGGAGCCGACGGCTGTCTGGCAGGACGATTACAACGTGCCCATCGTCATCAACGACGAGAACGTGGTCGTCTATAGCATCTACGACGGTTACTATCTGTATTTCCGGCTGGTGAACCGCTGAGCCGGCTCGGCCGCGACGAGGCGGTCCGGCTGGCCGGCGCCCTCGCCCGCCACCCCCGACTATGATCCTGATCGGCCTGACAGGCGGGGTGGGCATGGGAAAATCGACCGTGGCGGGATTCTTCTCGCAGCACGGCCTGCCGCTCGTCGATTCCGACGTGCTTGCCCGTGAACTGGTCGAACCCGGTCAGCCCGCCCTGGCGGAGATCGCCGCCGCCTTTGGCGCCGGCATGATCGGCCCCGACGGCCGCCTGCGGCGTGAAGACCTCGCCCGCGCCGTGTTTCCGCATCCGGAACGCCGCAAGCAGCTCGAGTCCATTCTTCACCCCCGCATCCGCCAAGCCTGGCGGGCCCGCGCGGAGAAGTGGCGCGTCGCGGGCCTGGCGCGCGGCCTGGCGGTTGTCCCGCTGCTTTACGAGGCCGGCCTGGCGGCGGATTTCGATGTGGTGGTTTGTGTGGCCTGTTCTACCGACACCCAGATGGAGCGCCTGGCGGCCCGGGGGTGGAGCGCCGCCCAGTCTCACGAACGCATTCAGGCTCAGTGGCCCGTCGAAAAGAAAGCCGCCCTGGCCCGGTTTGTCATCTGGTCCGAAGGCGCTCTCGATGTGACCGCGTTGCAGGTCGCCCGCCTGCTTCCCTTTCTGGCCTGAGCCGCGGTCCCGGCCTGGCGCCGCGCCCCTGTTCGCGCAGCAGCGGGTCCCCGAAGCCTTCGGCCTTTTGGCGACGAATCTCCTCAAGCGGTGAGCCGCTCGGCGCGGCGGCTTTTCGCCCGCCGCTCAGGGACCGCTCCTGGGAACCTGCAAGGCCCGCGCTGGCACTCTGCCGGGCGCTCGGGGGCGCCTGGGGTTGGCCCGGCAGGGCGGCTGGCGCGCGAGTTTTGACCCTGCAATTTCCATTGATAATCAAATCAGGATTATCTTATACTCGCCCCGCCAATTTGACTCGGGCCCGAAACCGGCCGTTATTTCGGCTCGCTCTCGGGCCTGACCCGGGTCAGACGAGGCGTGATTCGATATGGAACTGGCAAATCGATTGTGGCGATCCTCTTTGGGCAAGAAGTACCTGATGGCCCTCAGCGGCTGCGCCCTGTTTTTGTTTGTGGTGGGGCACATGATCGGGAATCTCCAGGTGTTCCTGGGGCCGGAGGCGCTCAACCGCTACGCGCATTTCCTGCAGAGCACGCCCGAAATCCTCTGGCCGGCGCGGCTGGGCCTGCTGGCTCTGGTGACGCTGCACGTGGTCACCGCCATCCGGCTGTGGGCGGAAAACCGGGCGGCGCGCCCGGTGGCCTATTCCACCTACACGCCCATCGAGGCCTCCTACGCCTCGCGCACCATGGTGGTGAGCGGCGTCATCGTGGCCGCCTTCATTGTCTTTCATCTCCTCCATTTCACCCTCCAGAAGCCTGTCGGCCTCAATCTGAGCGGCCAGGATTTCGCGCAATTGCACGACGCCCACCAGCGGCATGATGTCTTCCGCATGGTGGTGGTCGGATTCCAGCAGGCCCCGGTGTCGATCTTCTACATCGCCGCGGTCGGCCTGCTCTGCCTGCATCTGCGGCACGGCTTGCAGGCCTGGTTCCAGTCGCTGGGCCTGAGGAACGAGGCCTGGCGGCGCCCGATCGACACCCTGGCGTGGGTCGCCGCCGCCGTCGTCTTTCTCGGCAACAGTTCCATCCCCGTCGGCATTCTGCTGGGTTTTGGAAAGGACATGGTGAAGTAACATGAAGCTCGAATCCCGAATTCCTTCCGGCCCCCTGGCGCAGAAATGGGACCGGCACCGCTTCGAATCCAAGCTGGTGAACCCGGCGAACAAGCGGAAGTTCGACGTGATCGTGGTGGGCTCCGGACTGGCGGGGGCCTCGGCGGCCGCCAGCCTCGGCGAACTCGGTTACCAGGTGAAGTGCTTCTGCTTCCAGGACAGCCCGCGCCGCGCCCACAGCATCGCCGCCCAGGGCGGCATCAACGCCGCCAAGAACTACCAGAATGACGGCGACAGCGTGCAGCGGCTGTTTTACGACACGATCAAGGGCGGGGATTTTCGAGCCCGGGAGGCGAACGTTTACCGCCTGGCGCAGGTGAGCGCGAACATCATCGACCAGTGCGTGGCGCAGGGCGTGCCCTTTGCCCGGGAGTACGGCGGGTTGCTGGCCAACCGCTCCTTTGGCGGGACCCAGGTGTCCCGGACCTTCTACGCCCGCGGGCAGACCGGCCAGCAGTTGCTCCTGGGGGCCTACCAGGCGCTCGCGCGGCAGATTGCCGCCGGCTCGGTGAAGATGTATCCGCGCACCGAGATGCTCGAGTTGGTGGTGGTGGAGGGGCAGGCCAAGGGCATCGTGACTCGCAACCTCGTCACGGGCGAGATCCTTTCGCACGCGGCCGACGCGGTGGTGCTGGCCACCGGGGGCTATGGCAACGTCTTCTTCCTTTCCACCAACGCCAAGGGCTGCAACGTCACCGCCCTCTGGCGCGCCTACCGGAGAGGGGCCGCCTTTGCCAACCCCTGTTACACCCAGATTCATCCCACCTGCATCCCCGTCAGCGGCGATCACCAGTCCAAGCTCACCCTCATGTCCGAGTCGCTTCGCAACGACGGCCGGGTGTGGGTGCCCAAGAAGAAAGGCGACACGCGCGCCCCGCGGGACATCCCCGAGGAGGAGCGCGATTACTACCTGGAGCGCAAATATCCGAGCTACGGCAACCTGGCCCCGCGGGACATCTCGTCGCGCGCCGCCAAGGAAGCCTGCGACGCCGGCCGCGGCGTGGGCTCGAGCGGCCTGGGGGTTTACCTCGATTTCGCCGATTCCATCCAGCGCCTGGGCGAGGACAAGATCCGCGAGCGCTACGGCAATCTCTTCGACATGTACGAGAAGATCACCGGAGAGAACGCCTACCGCACGCCGATGCGCATCTACCCGGCCGTTCACTACGCCATGGGCGGGTTGTGGGTGGACTACAACCTCATGAGCAATCTGCCCGGGCTCTTTGTGCTGGGGGAGGCCAACTTCTCCGACCATGGCGCAAACCGCCTCGGGGCCAGCGCCCTCATGCAGGGGTTGGCCGACGGCTATTTTGTCCTGCCCTACACCATCGGCCACTACTTCGCCTCCACGCGGCAGCTCAAGCCGGCGACCAGCCATCCGGAGTTCAAGAAGGCTGAGGAAGAGGCCCGGTCGCGGCTTGCGCGGCTTCTCTCGGGCAAGGGCAAACGGACGGTGCTGAGCCTTCACCGCGAGTTGGGCAAGCTCCTGTGGGAAAAATGCGGCATGGCTCGGAGCGAAGCCGGGCTCAAGGAGGCGCTGCGGATCATCCCCGGGCTGCGCGAGGAGTTCTGGCAAAATCACCTCGTGCCGGGAAACAACGAATCGTTCAACCAGGCGCTCGAGTACGCCGGCCGCGTGGCCGATTTCATGGAATTTGCCGAACTGCTCTGCGCCGACGCCCTCCATCGCAACGAATCCTGCGGCGGCCATTTTCGGGTCGAATACCAGACGGAGGATGGCGAGGCGCGCCGCGACGACGAGAACTTCAGCTACGTGGCCGCCTGGGAGTATCAGGGCGAGGGTCGCGCGCCCCTACTGCACAAGGAGCCGCTCACCTTCGAGGAGCTGAAGCTTGCCACCCGCAGCTATAAATAACCCCGCTTTCAACCCGCTGAGCCGACGATGAATCTCACCCTGAAAGTCTGGCGGCAAAAGGACGCAAAGGATCCGGGCCGCTTCGAAACCTACCCGGCCGCCAACATCCTCCCGGACATGTCCTTTCTGGAGATGCTGGATGTGGTCAACGAACGATTGATCGAGGAGGGCCGGGAGCCGATCGCCTGCGATTCGGACTGCCGCGAAGGCATCTGCGGAACCTGCTCGCTGGTCATCGACGGCCGCCCCCACGGCGGCCATCACGGCACCACCGTCTGCCAGCTTCACATGCGCCATTTCCAGGACGGCCAGACCATCACCATCGAGCCCTGGCGCGCCCGCGCCTTTCCCATCCTCCGCGACCTCGTCTGCGACCGCACCGCCCTGGACCGCATCATTCAGGCGGGCGGCTTCGTGTCCGTCAACACGGGCGGCGCCCCTGACGGCAACGCCCTGCCGGTCTCCAAGACCGACGCGGATCTGTCCATGGATGCCGCGGCCTGCATCGGCTGCGGGGCCTGCGTGGCCGCCTGCAAGAATGCCAGCGCCATGCTCTTTGTTTCCGCCAAGGTCTCCCACCTGGGCCTGCTGCCGCAGGGACAGCCCGAGCGCGAGCGCCGGGTCCTCAACATGGTCAAGACCATGGACGAAGCCGGCTTTGGCAATTGCACCGTCCTGGGCTCCTGCGAGGCCGTCTGCCCCAAGGAGGTCAGCCTCTCCTTCATCGCCCGCATGAACCGCGATTACGGCTGGGCCATTCTCCGGGGCAATCCCCGCCGGCAGACCGGCGCGGGCGGCGCCGGCTGACCAACCGCTGCGCTGCGCTCGCCTTTGTTGACGCGTCTCCGCCCCTCCCCGGGCGGCCGCGCGGCCCGATTTCGTGATTTTCCTGGCCGGCGTCTGTGCTTAGACTGCCGGCGCTATGGATTCACTCTGGCAGATGCTGGCCGCCGTGTCCCCGAGGCTGGACTGGGATTTCTGGAAATGCGTCGGGTGGATGGGAAACACGGTGTTCTTCTCCCGGTTCATGGTGCAGTGGTATTACACCGAGAAGCGCCGCCAGGTGGTGGTCCCGAGCGCGTTCTGGTGGCTGAGTCTGGCGGGGTCCTTCCTTCTGTTCCTCTACGGCCTGCACCTCGGCGATCTGGTGTTCATTTTCGCCTACGTGTTCACGTGGATCCCCTACCTGCGCAACCTGGTGATCCATCGCCGCCACAAGGCCGCCCAGCAGGTCTGCGCCGCCTGCGAAACCACCTGCCTGCCCGTCGCCCATTTCTGCCATCACTGCGGACTGCGGCTCCAGCCTTCCTAGCCCGCCCTTCTCGCCGACCCGACGCGGACTCAGGTCAGCCGCACCGGGATGCCCCGCGCGGCCAGATGCCGCTTGACGTCGCCGACGGTGAATTCGCCAAAGTGAAAGATGCTCGCCGCCAGCACGGCGTCCGCCTTTCCTTTCACGAGCACGTCGGCCATGTGATCGAGGGTTCCGGCCCCGCCGCTCGCCACCACGGGCACCCCCACCGTCTCGCTGATGCGCCGCGTGATCTCCAGGTCGTAGCCCGCCTTGGTGCCGTCCGCATCGATGCTGTTCAGGACGATCTCGCCCGCGCCCAGCGCCACCGCCCGTTCCGCCCATCCGAGGGCCTCCATGCCGGTGGCCTTGCGGCCGCCGTGCGAAAACACCTCCCAGCGGTCCGGCGCCACCCGCCGGGCGTCGATCGAGACCACGATGCACTGGCTCCCGAACTTCTCCGCTCCGGCGCGGATGAGCTCGGGCGTGGCAATGGCCGAGGAATTGATGCTGACCTTGTCGGCCCCGGCCTTGAGCATCGCATGCATGTCTTCGACCGTGCGCAGGCCGCCCCCGACGGTCAGCGGCATGAAGCACTGGTCGGCGGCGCTGTGCACCACGTCGATCATCGTGGCCCGCCCATGCGCGCTGGCGGTGATGTCGAAAAACACCATCTCGTCGGCGCCCTGTTCGTTGTAGCGCAGGGCCAGGGCCACCGGGTCGCCGACGTTGCGCAGTTCGCCCTCCTCGGCTTTGCCGAACTGCACGCCGCGGGTGACCTGTCCGGCGTGAACATCGAGACACGGAATGACGCGTTTGGCGAGCATGGCGAGGGAGGCTGTCGCGGGGGCTATTTCCCCACAGTCATGACTTGGAGATCGTCGTAGAGAATGGGGGTGCTGGAGATGGGGCTGCCCCAGAGCGCCGCGCGGCCGGGCGAGAGGTCGGACTTTTCCCGGTGGGTCACCAGCCAGGCCACCGGCTCGGGAGCGCCTTCGCTCCAGGCCTTGCCTTCGGCCTGCCAGGCGCCGTCTTCCAGGGCGCGCACCTGCAGCCGCATTGAAACCCACTTGCCCGGCTCCCATCGATAGGCCGCGCGCGCGATCGATTCGTCGCCTCTCAGGATTTCCAGCAGGCCCTTGCCCGGGGCCGCCATCAGTTTGAGGCCGCCCGCTCCGAACAGGCCCACGCCGAAAACTGGCAGGCGCCGCCCCTTGTTGGTTCCAAACACCCGGGCCGAGACGGCCACGTTGTTCGACACCACCGGGCCAAAAAGGACGCCATAGCTGTCCAGGGGTGTTCCCGGCAGCTCCAGCGCCCGGTTGCCGCTCTCGGCCTTCACCGCAAATCCTCCGTCCAGAACGAGGAAGTCCTCCGGCGCCTTGTCCAGGATTGCCGCCTCGAAATCGCATCCGTAGAGAAGCCGGGCGGCGGGGACCGCGCCGGATTGGTCGCGCTCGAGGTTGCGCGCGATCCAGCGGGCCAGGGCGGGCTTGCCCCGGCCGTAGTCGCCTGGCAGAGGCACAAGGTTGGTGGACTGGCTCAGAAAATTGGTCTTTACCGCGTCGCGGACCGAGGCTGGATACACGCCCAAGTCGCCTCCCAGGGGATCGGGGGGCTGACCCCAGTGATGCGGGAACGGCTTTTGCACCTGGGCCCCCGCCGGCGCCGCCGCCAGCAGCCCCAGTCCACAGACAAGAATCGCGCTCGACTTTAGCATGTTGATGATCCGATCCGGCCCGGCTTTCCGCACGCCGGCGCCCTCGAAACCCCGATCATGCTACTCGCTGCGCAGCGATTCAAGCAGCGATCCGCGGAGCGCGGCCGCCGTGCCTGCCATCGCCGCCGCCAACCCGGCCGCCAGGATTGCCCCGAGGGTCGCCCCGAGCGACGTCCAGGGAATCTCCGCGGCGGCGCGCAGCGCCGGCAGCACCGCCACTCCCGCGGCCCCGGCGCCCACCGCGATGCCCGCCAGCAACAAGCCGGCGTGTTCGAGCAGAATCAGCCGGCGCACCTGCCGGCCGCGAAAGCCCACCGCCAGAAGCAGGGCGAGTTCCGAGCGGCGCTCCAGCGTGTTGCGCAGGACCACCACCCCCAGCCCCGCGCTGCCCAGCAGCAAGCCCAGCCCGCCCAGCGCCTGGAAGGTGCTGAGATAGGTGTTCTGCACTGCGTTGAACTCGGCCAGCCGGCGCGCCGCAGGCCGCAGCTCCAGGCCCGTGTCCTGCAAACCGCGCGCCAGCGCGGCCGAAACGGACTCCATCCGGTTGCTGGGCGCGTCCACCAGGAAGAACCGGTAGCCGGCTTCGCCCGGGAAGCGTTTCGTAAACTCTTCCTCGGCGATCACGAGATTGCCCTGGAGGATGGAATTGGCGACGGCGCCCGCCAGCAGGATTCGGAAGGGCCGTCCGCGCTCGTCCGTGAAATCGAGGGCGTCTCCCAGGCGCTTGCCCAGCGCCCACTGGATCGAGGCCGCGTCGCCGATGGCGGGAACCTCCGGCGCCGCGCCCCCCGGCGCGCTCTCCGGCGCGATCAGCGTCCACCCCTCCGAGGTCTTGCGCCCCTTGGCCGCCCCGGCAAACGAAAACGCGCCGCGCCGGGCGAGCAACTCCGGTCGCACCCCCAGCACCCGGGGCCGCTGCGCCCGATTTAAATTCAGACAACTGGCGTCGTCCCCGTCCCGCACCCGGAACGGGACCACCGACACGCCCTCCAGAGCGCCTGCGTCCAGTCCGTAGAACTCCCGCCCTTCCTGCGTGTTGAGGTCCTTGGTCACCGGCAGGGCGCTTTCGCCGATCAGCGCAAATCCGCCCGTGCCCGAGGACCGTTTCCAGGCCGCCTGGTCGGCGTCCAACCGAAACACGCCGATCGAGAGGATCACAAAGATGCCGCAAGCCAGCAGGGCGGCCACCGCCAGGCTGCGGCTGCGTCGGCGGGCGCAGTTCCGCGCCGCCAGCGCCCCCAAACCGGAGACCGCGGCCGAGCTGACGCGCTCCAGCTTTTCCAGCCCGCGCGCCAGCGCCCCCAGTCCGCCGATGAGACAGAGCGCTCCTGCGCCGAAGAAGGCCCCGGGGTTGGAGGCCCCGTCCTGGAAGAGTGCCAGAGCCGCCACCACCGCGCCGGCAGGCAGGCAGAGCATGGCCGCCCCCTGGCCCCACGGCCGCCTTCGGGACTTTCCGCTGCGCTCGCCCGCCGCGGCGGCGGTCGCGGACACCTCGCCCGCCAGCAGCGCGCGCGCCGGCGCCCGTGCTTGCTTGCGCAGCACCAGCCAGGTGACCCCCGTTCCCACCAGCACCGCCGCAAACAAACCCGCGATCAGAGTCGGGGCGGTCGCATGAAAGCCGAGAGCGGAAGCCCCGACCGCGTTTCGCCACAATGTGCCCAGGCCCAGCAGCATCAAGCGGGCATAGGCCAACCCCCCCAGCGCGCCGGCCAGACCCCCGATCAGCGACAGCACGCTGCCTTCCAGCAGGAGCAGCCGGCGCACATCCCGGGGAGTGAATCCCAACGCCAGCAATGTCCCCACCTCGGTGGTTCGTTGTTCGAGGCTGAACTGAAACAGCAGCCCCATCAGGATCAGCGCCGACGCGATCAGAAACAGGCTGAATCCGATGAACAAGCCGCCGAAGTCCTGCGATTGCGAGGCGGCGTTTAGCGCCATGGACCGGACCGGCTCGAAGCTCAGGCCGGCCTCCTCGGGCTGGAGCCCTGCCAGGATGCGCGGTTCGAGGCGCTCCAGCGGATTCGTGCCGCCGCCGGCGCCCGGGTCGCCGGCAGTCTCGAGACCCCGCTCGACGGGAAGCCGGATGGCGGTCAGACTTCCGAACCGGTTGGCCCAGAGCTTCTGGCCCGCCGCCAGACTGATGAAGGCCTTGGGCGTTCCCCGATGCTGCTTCCAATACTGGTCGTCCTTCTCGCGGATCGTGTGGACCAACGGAAAACCCGCGTCCCAGTCGTGGGTGCTTTCGGCCTTGGCCAGCCCGGGGAACTCCGGCATGAGCGTTTTGTCGGCGAAGATGCCTCCCAGCGGCAGAACCTCCCGCACGCGAAACCGGTTGGTGCGTTCCACCAGCAGCGAGCCCGATTCGGGAAGGTAATAGGTCAGTTCGACGGCATCGCCCGCCTGAACCCGCAGGTCTTCAGCCAACCAGCGGTTCACGAGGATTTCGTCCTCGCGCAGATCCGGAGGCGTCCAGGGGGCCCCGGCGGCGGTCACCATCGAATAGGGCGTGGCGTTTGTGCCGGACCGAATCAGATTGACGAGATAAGTGAGGATCGGTTGCGCGCCGGGAGCGGCCGCCAAAGCGGACCGGGCCAGCGGCGGATCGATGAAGATCCGCTGGCTGAACAGCTCGGCGGACCCGTCCGGCGCCCGGCGCAGCCCCGCTTGCAGATCCGCCAGGCGCAGTCGCTCCTTGAGATCGCGTTGGAAGGCCTCGATCGAGGCGGCCGTGTCCAGTTGCATCGAGCGCCTCAGGGGCAGGTGGTCCGCCAGCTTGCCCAGACCTGCGCGGTCCAGCCAGTTCCAGACCCGGTAGTAGGACGCGTTCCGGTCCACAACGATCTCCGGCGAAACGAGAATATTCACCTGGCCGGTGGCGCCCGTGAGCCGCTGAAGCTCTTTCAGATCCACGAACGCGTTGAGCGACGGCGTCTGGCTTGCCCTCAGGCTGAAGTTCCCCAGCTCGCGGGCGGTCCGGATTCGACCCACCTTGAAGCGCGCCGAAACGTTGGCGTCGGAGGTCGGCGTGATGGGCACATCCGCGGACAGCACGCCCGGCTTTCTGAGCCGGAAGATCAGGGTGTCGCCGGGCCGGGCCCGCAACTGCGCCGCCAGCGCCTCGTTCAACCAGACTTCGCCGCGAGGAATGGGCTGCCGGTTGGCCGCAGCGGCAAAATCCCAGAAGCTGACGTAGTCGTTGACTTTGGCCGCGTTCGCATCGTGGCCGACCCCCAGCAGATGCACGCGGCTGGCCCGAGCCGATTGGTCCTCGCGCGTCGCGGTGGCGGGCAGCGACAGCAGCCCGGCCGGCTTTGTGGCGTAATAGAGCCAGGTGTCGCCTCCGTCGTCGCGCCACGAGTCCCGCAGCCAGCCGGGCATCTCCTTGGGCAGAGCCTCGCGCACAAACCGGTCCGACGGGGCCAGGGCGAACCAGATTTGCCCCAGCCGCGCCAGCGCCTGGTCGCGCAGGCTGCCCCGCACCGAATCCCCGACGATCAGGGCGCCGATCAGCGCGGCGCTGCCCACGGCTGCTCCCAGGATCACGCCCAAATGCGAGCGCCAGCGATGGCGCAAGCTCCGCCGAATGAGCGCGCTCCGGGTCATGCCTGCCCTGGGTCGATCTTTCGGAGGGCGCCCTCGCGCAGCTCCAGGGTCTGCTTCATACGGCGGGCCAGTTCGGACGAATGGGTGACCGTCACCAGCGTGACCCCTTCCTCCCGGTTGAGTTCAACCAGCAACTGCCCCAGCCCCTCGGCGGAGGCTCGATCCAGCGCGCCCGTCGGCTCATCCGCCAACAGCAGCGCCGGCTGGTTGATCAGCGCCCGCACCACCGCCACCCGCTGGCGTTCGCCGCCGGACATCTGGCCGGGCCGATGCTCGAATCGTCCGCCCAGGCCAACCCGCTCCAGCAACCTCCGGGCCCGCCCGCCCGGCTCCTCCCGCTTTTCGCCCGGCTGGCCCTCGTGTCCGGCCAGGCCACGGCTGGCGGCTTTAGCGGCCAGCGTGGGGAGCAGGACGTTCTCCAAAGCGGTGCAGTGGGGCAGCAGGTGGTGCGACTGAAACACGAAGCCGATCTTCCGGCTGCGGAGGCGGGCCAGTTGAATCTCGTCCAGGCTGCCCAGGTCGGTTCCCTCCAGCCAGACGCGGCCGCCGGTGGGGTAATCGAGCGTGCCGATGATGTTGAGCAGGGTGCTTTTGCCGCAACCCGACGGGCCCACGACCGCCAGACTTTGCCCTCGGGCCAGTTCCAGGTTGATGTTCCGCAGCACCTCGAGCGGCGGGGCCCCCGGAACGGCGTCGTATCCTTTCGAGAGCTCCTCCAGTTTTAGCAGCGGTTCAGGCGCGGGCATGGGGTGGCTTGGCTAAAGGTCGCTGAGATAGATGCTCCGGTTCCGCCAGAGATAGATGCAGCCGGACACGGCCGTGAGGATCACCGCCAGGTAGAGCGCCGCCCATGTGAATCCGTTGATCCAGCCATGGAACAGGCCCTGCAGCCACGGCCACCATTCCACATGCGCGTCCATCACCAGCAGCGAGATGATCGCCACAATCTGCGAGATGGTCTTGTGTTTGCCGTAGCGCTCGGCCGAAAGCACCACGCTCTTGGACGCGGCCAGCAGCCGCAGGCCGGTGATGGCCAGCTCCCGCGCCACGATGATCACCACCATCCAGGCCTCCACCGTGACCGCCGTGGCCGGGTTGATCCGGCCGCGCTCGATCAAGGCGATGAACGCCGAGCAGATCAGCACCTTGTCGGCCAGCGGGTCCATCAGCGCGCCGAAATTCGTGATGATGTTCCGGCGGCGGGC
>JAKLEJ010000560.1 GCA_022711695.1 Verrucomicrobiota bacterium
GAGTACGCCGTGGGGGCCATCACCGTGGGCATCGGGTGGTCGGGCTACATGGTCTCGTTCCTGCGGGACCTGGGCATCACCGTGCCGCCGGAACTGGCGGCGGCCCGGGGCACCCGGCTGATCGAGTTGCCTGCCCAGATCGCCGCCGCCCTCCACATGAGCCCCGGTTGGCAGACGTTCAGCGAGGAACTGGCCCGGCAGATCGCCGCCCAGGGCGCCACCGTCGCCGCCTTGCCCCAGGCCACCGCGCTGTTCAACCTGCCGGCGGTCCTCATCATCTTCATCGTCACCACCTTGTTGGTGGTGGGCATCAAGGAATCGGCCCATTTCAACAACGCGATCGTGGTGGTGAAGCTCCTGGTGATCGTCCTCTTCATCGTGGGGGCCTTCCACGCGGTGAACTCCGCCAACTGGCATCCGTTCATCCCCGCCAACACCGGTGTGCGCGAGCATTTTGGGTGGACCGGGGTGATGGCGGGGGCGGGAATCGTGTTCTTCGCCTACATCGGCTTCGACGCCGTCAGCACCGCCGCGCAGGAGGCCAAAAACCCTCAGCGCGACATGCCCATCGGGATCATCGGCTCGCTGATCATTTGCACCGTGCTCTACATCATCGTCTCGGCGGTGGCCACCGGGGTGGTGCCCTACACCCAGCTCGACGTGCCGGACCCGATCGCCCTGGTGGCGGACCGCGCCGGCCTGGGCTGGATGGCCTCCCTGATCAAGGTCGGGGCCATCGCCGGCCTCTCCTCGGTGATCCTGGTGATGCTTTTCGGCCAGTCGCGCGTGTTCTTCGCCATGTCCCGCGACGGCTTGCTCCCGGAAGCCATCCAACACGTGCACCCGCGGTTCCGCACGCCTTGGATCACCTCGATCATCACCGGGTTGGGGGTGGCCTTTTTTGCCGCCGTGTTTACCGTCCGCGAAGCCGGCAGCCTCTGCTCGATCGGCACCCTCCTGGCGTTTGTGATCGTGTCCGTAGGCATCATCGTCCTGCGCCTGCGCCACCCCGAGCTTAAGCCGGCTTTCCGCACCCCGGCGGTCTGGGTGGTGGCCCCGCTCGGGGCGCTTTCCTCGCTTTACCTGATGGCCTCGCTTCCCTGGCCCACCTGGCGGCGGCTCCTGGTCTGGTTCGCCATCGGCATGGTCGTCTATTTCAGCTATGGCGTCCGCCACTCGAGGCTCGCTCGGAAGTGACTCCAAATCCGGGCGTAAGCGAGCGCCTGACGCCTTTAGTCCCTGGCCCACGGGCCGGCTCAACTGAATCCGCATCACGCGCGCGGAAAACCCTTCGCGCTTTCGGAGGCATCTGAAACGGACCGGCCGAGGCGGGTGACAGGCGGATTCAGGAAAAAAACCTAGCATCCGGCGGGCGCTTTCTTCAACATCGCGGCGGATGAGTTGCGGGAATCTCCGCGTTGACCATGAAAGCTAAGATCATCATCACACCCAAAAAGGCCGTGCTGGACCCCCAGGGCAAGACGGTCCAGAACGCGTTGGCGCACCTGGGCTACACCGGGATCGCCGCCGTGCACGTCGGCAAATACATCGAGATCGACCTGGCCGCGAACACCGACCCGGCCGCCGCCCGCCAGGCGCTCGAAGAGGCCAGCCACAAGTTTCTCAGCAACCCCATCATCGAGGATTACCGCCTCGAGATCGAGTGACCGCCGCTCCCGGGGCAGGCGAGCGGCGGCGGGCGTTCACCGCCCCCGCGCTTTGCCTCCCCGCCCCTGCTTTATGAAGTTTGCCGTTCTCCAATTCCCTGCTTCGAACTGCGACCAGGACGCCATCCATGCCATCCGGCTCCTGGGCCACCAGGCCGGCTACGTCTGGCACAAGGACACCTCCCTGGGCGAGGCCGACGCGGTAATCGTCCCCGGCGGATTCAGCTACGGGGATTACCTGCGCACCGGGGCCATCGCCCGCTTCAGCCCGGTGATGCAGGCCGTCCGGCAGTTCGCCGCCGACGGCGGACTGGTCATAGGCATCTGCAACGGATTCCAGATTCTCTGCGAGGCGGGGCTCCTGCCGGGCGCGCTCATCCGCAACCGCTCCCTGCAGTTCCGCTGCGAGCATGTCTTCCTGAAAACCGCCGCGCCGGACACCCCGTTCACCTCGCAAATCCCGGCGGGCAAGCTCCTCCGCATTCCGGTCGCCCACGGCGAAGGCTGCTATTTTGCGGATGAGCCCACGCTGGCCCGATTGCAGTCCGGCCGCCAAATCCTCTGGCAATATTGCACCGCCCAGGGCGACCTCACCGAGCGCGCCAGCCCCAACGGGTCCGTCCTGAACATCGCCGGCATCTGCAACGAGCGCCGAAACGTGGCCGGACTCATGCCGCACCCGGAGCGCGCTTGCGAGAGCCTGCTGGGCAGCGACGACGGCCGGCTCATCTTCCAGAGCATGATCCACACCCTGCAAAGCCGGACCGGCGCGGCCGCCGCCTGACGCTCCGCCTCCGCCCGTGAGCCCTGCGATCCAGCCACAACCTTGAATCTCTCAGCCATGTCCGAGCCTGCCATCACTCCCGAACTCGTCCAAAAGCATAACCTCACGCCGGACGAATACGCGAAAATCAAGGAGATCCTCGGCCGGGAACCCTCCTACACCGAGCTGGGCATTTTCTCGGTGATGTGGAGCGAGCATTGCTCCTACAAGAACACCCGCCCGAGGATCTCCTTGATTTTCGC
>JAKLEJ010000561.1 GCA_022711695.1 Verrucomicrobiota bacterium
CCTTACGCCACCACCAAGACGGCGCTGCTGGGCTTCACCCGGGCGCTGGCCCTGGAGCTGGCCCCGGACCTCATCACCGTCAACGCCATCAGCCCCGGCCCCTACGCCACCGAGATGAACACCGCGCTGATGCAGAACCCCGAGCTGGCGCAGTTCTTCCTGTCGCGGCTGCCGCTGGGACGCTGGGGCCGGCCGGAGGAGATCGGGCAACTGGCCCTGTTCCTCTGCTCGGAAGGGGCCGCCTTCATCACCGGGGCCGACCTGCTCAGCGACGGCGGGTGGTGCGCGCAGTAGCCTGAATCCGCGCGCAAGCTGCCCGGGCTGGTCCACCCCTGAGGTCTTCGAACGCGCCGAGGATTGCCCGCGCGCGCGATGCGGATTCAGAGGAGCCGGCCGCAGGGGAAGGGAGGCAACCGCAGCATGGATTGGCGCCCAGCTTGAGAAGCCCCGTGATTCAAGAGCGGAAGGCGTCCGGCGCCCGCCGTGGCGGGGATTGGGGAGCAGCCTCGAATCCGCATTGAACCTTTTCTCGCCTCCGGCATTCCACTGGATGTAAATGGTGGCAGTGGATGTCGATCTGAAGCCGCTGGTGGAACAAGCCAGGGCCGGGGATTCCCGGGCCTGGGACCGCCTCTTCCAGCGCTACCAACTGCCGCTTTACACCTACGTGTATGAATGGGCGCGCGACGAACAAGCCAGCCTCGACCTGGTCCAGGAGACCTTCATCAGCGCCTTCCGCAATCTCGACGGGTTGCGCGACGACGCCCGGTTCGGGTCCTGGCTTTTCGGGATCGCCCACCAGAAATGCGCGCAGCGGTGGCGGCGGCTCAGCCGCGAGCGAATCGTCGCCGTCGAGGAGCTGCCGGAGCCGCCCGCCGAAGAGGACGACAATCCCGCCGCGTGGCTGCTCCGCCGGGAACAGGAGGAGCAGTTGATGAGCCTGCTGGAACAATTGTCGCCCGCGCACCGCTCGGTGCTGATGCTGCATTTCCTGGAGGATTTCCCGATCGAGGAGATTGCGGCCATCACCGGTGCGCCCCCCGGCACCGTGAAGTCGCGTCTGCACCATGCCCGCCGACAACTGCGGGCGCTGCTGGAGGAAAGCCAATGAAAAACCCGCGAGAGATACTGCTGGGCCGCCACGCCGCCGTCGGCCCCAAACTCGACGCCATCCGGCGCGAAGCGTTGCGCCTTGCCAACAACCCCGGGCCCGCCGCGGACGCCCCGCGGACCGCGCCGCCGCTGCTCGTCCAAATGTGGGAGCAACTGGTGCTGCCCTGCCGGGCGGCTTGGACCGTCCTGGCGGCCGCCTGGGCCGTCATCCTCCTGCTGCAAGTCCAAGGAGACACTCCCCCGGCTTCCGGGCAGGAATCCGCGCCCCTGACGCCGATGGCCGTGGCGTTGCTCCAGGAGCAGCGCGATCTCCGCGCCGAACTGCTGGGCGCGACCCGCGTTCGGCCGGTCGAACGCGACGCAACGCCCAAGCCGCGCAGCGACGCCGAGCCAGGCACGGGCTCGGCCGCCCGCCGACGGGCGACTCCGGGCGAACCGGAGAGCCCGGCCCTTTTCGCGTGAGCAACCATGATACAGCCCGATCGCAAGGAACCGACATGAACACGCCGTCCGATATAACCCTTCCAACGAACCCCGCCCCTGGCCGCGGCGTCCTCAGCCGTTTGTTCAGTTGGCGCGCCCTGAGAATGGTGCTGCTGGCCGGCGCGTCGCTCGTTACGCTCGTCGTCCTCTTCTACGCGGTGGAGAATTGGCGGGGCACGCGCGCCTGGAACCAGTACAAACGCGAGCGCGAAGCCCGTGGCGAGCGGTTCGACCAGGCTGCGCACGTGCCGCCGCCCGTGCCGGACGACCAGAACTTCGCCATGACGCCGCTGCTGCGGCCGATTCTGGACATCGTGCCCAACTCGAGGCCCACGCGCTGGCGGGACCCGGCAGGTTATGAGCGGCTGGTGAAGCTTAGCGTCAACCTGGGAGAGGACCAGTGGGATGCGGACAAGGGCAGGCCCAAGCTGACGCTGGGCGAGGCGCAGTCCGGGGCGCTGCCCGACCTGGAGGTGTGGGCGGCGTTCTACCGCGGCAACACCAATTATGCCCAGGCGGCCGACTCGGCCCCGCCGGCGGCAGTGGTGCTGAAGGCGCTGAGCCGGTTCGACGTCGAACTGGCCGAACTCCAGCAGGCCGCCGCGCGTCCGCACTCCCGCTTCCCGGTGGCCTACGGCGCGGAGGATCCGTTCAGCATCCTTCTCCCGCACCTGGCCCGCGTCAAAAGCATGGCCCGGGTCGTGGCGCTGCGGGCCGTGGCCCGGCTCGAAAGCGGCCAGGCCCCCGAGGCGCTCGCGGATGTGAGGTTGTGTCTGCGCCTGGGCGACGCGCTCAAGGAGGAGCCCATCCTGATCTCGCTGTTAGTGCGGCAAGCGGTGATTGCAGCCAGCTTTGCGCCTGTGCGGACGGGGCTGGCCCGGCACGCGTGGAGCGACGCGCAACTGGCCGCCATCGAGCAAGACATGGCCGGCATGGACCTGCTGCGCCAATACAGGGCGTCCCTGCGCGCCGAGAAAGTCATGTCGGTTGTGGGGTTGGAGTACTACCACCGCAAGGGCTGGCCGGTGATGCCGTTCGGCGAATCCTCCACCGTCGCGGGAACGCCCCTGCAACTGGCGCTCAAGTTCATGCCG
>JAKLEJ010000562.1 GCA_022711695.1 Verrucomicrobiota bacterium
CGCACCATGGAACAGACCGCGCTTCTGGAAGGGACGGATGCGACCTACACGACCGGCTTTCTGCGCGGGATCAACCGCAGCCTCATCCGCACCGCGGTGGGAGCGTTCGAGGTGGCCACTTTCCCGATTCCCACGCCCGGTTACGGCCCGATCCTGGCCCCCGATGGCCGCGTCTATCCGGACATCACCGCCATGAAGAAGACCTATCCGTTCGGCATCCCGGCCTTCACCGAATACCCGACCTACCCGGATAGCTACAAGCCCGGCTTGATCTCGGATTCGACGTTCCACACCGACACAGCCCTGGGCTTCAGCGGAGGCGATGTGGCGCCCTTCATCCCGGGAAGCCGCTTCAAGATTTTCGACAACTGACCCGGATTTGCGACGGAGAGATTCCGCCTCGCCAGCGCCGGCCTCAACCGCCGGCGCTTTTTATTGTTTGCGCCACAGATCGATCGGGGCCGCCGCCTTGCTCTTGAAGGGCAGAGGGACCTTGCGTCCGGTCCGGGCCGATTCATAGGCGGCAAAGACCGCCTCCAGCACCGCCCGCCCGTCTTCGCCGCTCACCAACGGCTTGCGGTCGCAGCGGACGCAGTCGATGAAATGCGCCATTTCCTGGGGAAACCCGTAGTTCCAGGCCTCCTCGTAAATGGTGAAGCTCCAGCCCTGGGTGGACCCCGCTTTCTCCACGGCGTAGTCATAGCCCTCGGCGGAGTAAGTCCGGATGGCGTTACCGTGGAGCAGATCGGCGTAGGCCACGCCTCGCGAGCCGTGAATCTCGGCCCGGTCGTCCATGCCGCCCAGCTTGGTCCAGCTCTCCTCGGCCAATCCCATCACCCCGTCGTCGAACTCGACCAGCAGGACGGCGTTGTCGTCGCCGCTGGTCTTGGCGCGATGCACCAGGGTGCCCATCTGGGCATACACGGACCGGATGGGCGGACGCCCGAGCATCCAGCGAAAGAACTCGATGGCGTGGCAGCCCATGTCCATCGTCACTCCCCCGCCGGCGCGCCGCACGTCCCAGAAATGCGGCGCGTGCGGGCCGTCATGCTTTTCCGATTGTTTCAGCAGGGTGGGCCGGCCCAAGGCGCCGCTGTCGAGCAGTTGTTTGAGCCGGACGTACTTGGGGGCGAAGCAGAGCTCCTCGGCGTACATGAGCTTCACGCCCGCGTTGCGGCAGGCCGCGATCATGCGGTCGGCCTCCGCCAGGCTGCGGCAGAGCGGCTTCTCCATCACCACGTGCTTGCCGGCGGCGGCGGCGTCCAGCGTCACCCGGCAGTGCAAATCGTTGGGCACGCCCGCCACCACCATGTCGATCTCGGGCAGCGCCAGCAGCTCGCGATAATCCGTGAAGACGCGCGGCGCGCCCACCTTGCGCGCGAAGGCCTGGGCGCGGGCGGGCCGCGGCGACGCCACGGCTGCAATGCGCGCCTGCGGGCACCGCTGCAGGGATTCGGCGTGTATGGCGGAAATGAAACCGGACCCGATGAGTCCGACGTGGACGATGTCTTTCATAGGCGATCGGCGCCACACGATGCCGCATCGGGCCGGATTTGTCCAGAACTTCTGAATTTCATCGATCCGCGCATAAGCCGCCCTGTGGGGTCAAATCCGGCCGGGAAGCGCCGCCGAGCGGCTCAAGCAAGAAGCCCGGGCTGCTCGCCAGAGCAGCCCGGGCCCCGTTTGGACTCCGCCTCGAGAGCGGCGGCGTTAGAACTTGTTCTTGCGGTAAGCGCCCAGCGCCGGCGCGTTGGGGTTGACGTCCGGGCCGAAATACCGCAGCGCCACCAGCGGCTCGGTTTCGCTGGTGTTCTCGAAGGTCACGCCGGCCTTGGCGCCGTCGGCGGTGCAGAAGTACTCGTCCTCGGTCAACTCGGTGAAGCGGATAAGCTTCGGGCTGTTGAGCGGTTGGCCGTTGATCTTGCCCACGCCCTGGACGCAGATGAGGCCGTAAGCCCCATTGTCCTTCACCGTGCACTTGACGCCCGGCTCGACTGTGAGTTCTTTGGCGCTGAAATACTGGCGGTCGTTGATCTTGCCATAGACGATCCAGCGGTCCACGTAGCCGGCCTCGCGCGTGTCGGCCACCGGCACCGGCTCGAGATAGTGGTTCTCCTTGAAGTTCGGATCCACGTTGGCTTCCCAGTCGAGTTCATCGACGATGAAGTCGAGGTCCTTGTGTTTGGACCTGGGCATGTCCTTGACCAGCAGGCTCCAGGGGACGTAGCGGCCTTCGACGATGTTCTGATACATGCCGAAGACATCCGAACCCCACTGGGGTTCGTAAGTGCAGAGAGAGCCCGGCGCGTGGAGAATGCCGGGGCCGACCAACCAGCCGGTGCCGGGCTTGAGCCGGTAGGCCTGGGAGAGGTCCAGGATGCCGTTGTCGCCCTTGTTCCAATCGGCCAGGCACTTTCGGACCTGGGCCTTGTCGGTGCCCGGATTCAGGCCGAAGAAGGTATAGGGGAAGTTGTTGCCCACGTTGTTGTGCTGGGGCGGGAAGTAGTAGGACTCGGGCTTGCCTTCCTGTCCCACCAGCTTGGCGTGCTTGAAGGACTGGTGCATGTGGTGGGGAATGGGGCCCATGTTGTCGAAGAACTTGGAATAGACCGGCCAGCGGCCGTAGCGGTTCCAGAGCTTGCTGCCGATGACCGTGGCCCCGCACTCGGCCACCGCCTGGGCCAGGG
>JAKLEJ010000563.1 GCA_022711695.1 Verrucomicrobiota bacterium
TCCGAACACAAGATCGAGGATTTGCGCCAGGCCTCGTCCCTGAAGATCTCCGAGCAGGTCTGCAGCAAGTGCCATGCGTCCGAGAAGATGAGCAGCAAGTACCGCCTGCCTCCCGACCGGGTGAAGGCCTTCATGGAAAGCTACCACGGCCTGGCCTCCCGCTACGGCTCAACGCGGGCGGCCAACTGCGCCAGTTGCCATGGCGTTCACTTGATCCTGCCCTCCAGCGACCCGCGTTCGATGATCCACACGAACAACCTCGTCGCCACCTGCGGCAAGTGTCACCCGGGCGCCACCGAGAAGTTTGCCGTCGCCAAGATTCATACCGATGGCGGCCCTGGCGACGACCTCGGCAGCGCCGTCAACTACTGGGTCCGCCGGATTTATCTGATTCTCATCTTCGGAACCATCGGCGTGATGGTGGTCCACAACCTCTTGTCCTGGCGCCACAAGATCATGGCCTCGCTTCATGCTCCGCGCACCGTCCAGCGGATGGATCTCTGCCAGCGTCTCCAGCACGTGGGTCTGGCGGTCAGCTTCATCGTGCTGGCTATCGCCGGTTTCGCCCTGAGGTGGCCGGATTCGTGGCTGGCTTGGCTGCTGGGCTCGGACGAAACCATCCGGCGGGTCAGCCATCGGGTGGCCGGCGTCGTCATGATGGTCCTGGGGCTCTATCACGTCTATTACGTCGCCTTCCAGCAGGCGGGACGCCGCTTCCTCAAGGACATCATGCCGGCCTGGAAGGACCTCGAGGATGTGCGGGCGGCCGTGGCCCATCTCCTCTGTCGCGGCAAGCCGCGTCCCAAGTTCGCCCGCTTTGGCTATCCGGAGAAAGGCGAGTACTGGGCCGTGGTCTGGGGCACCGTAATCATGGGGGCGACCGGCCTGATGTTGTGGTTCGCGGTCGAGGTCACGCGCTTTTTGCCGCGCTGGGCCATCGACGTGGCCACCACCATCCACTATTACGAGGCCATTCTTGCCTGCCTGGCCATTCTCGTCTGGCACTTCTACCACGTCATTTTCGATCCGGAAGTGTACCCGCTGAACTGGGCTTGCTGGGACGGCAGGGTGCCGGCGGACTGGTACAAGCACGAGCACCCGCTCGACACTGAAACCCTTGCGCAGGCCTCGGGCGCGCAGGGCGCCGCTCCGGCCCCGCAGCCGCCCAAGGACAAGCCCGCCAAGTCCTGCTGAGCGCGCGGCCGGCGTTTCAGCGCGCCACCGTGAAGGTCTCGTCGTAGTCCTGCCCCGTGCCCTTGGGCGGACGTTCGCGGCCCTCGTTGTCGTTGCCGTCGCTCCCCACCGAATAGATCACGTACCCTTTGGCAAGGGCCTTGAAGCGGAGCGGCTGCGTGTCGAACGGGTCGTTCGGGACGCGGCCGAGGAACTGCGGCGTCAAGTCGCTGAGGGTGGCCGGCAAGGCCCCGTGATGTGCGGCTCGGTAGCGTTCCACGGCCAGGGCGGCCAGGCCCCCGCGCCTCCGGGCTTCCAGCACGGCGAACTTGACGCGCGTTTTGCCCAGGGCCGGCAGGAGCAAGCCCGTGAACATCTTCGGGGGAAACCGGCGCGCTTTTTCGACGGCGCGGTCGAGGGCCTGGCTGGTCTGTTGGATGGCGGCGGGAGTGTCGTCATCCGCGAGGGTGATGGCGGGCTCGAAGGCCTCGAGCATCAGCCGGCGGTCAGCCGCGGCCAGACCGATTGCCTCCATCACGCCCATGCCCAACTGGAGCGCCTGGGCCTGGTGGTCGAAGCCCTCGGGCGGCGCGCCCTCCGTGCCGGCGGCCGCAAGGACCTTGCCGGGCGCGTGGAAGACGCTCAGGGCCATCACCCGCTCGCCCATGAAGGCGCGCCTGGCGGCGCCTCGGCTCTCCAGCATTTCCAGCAGGGCCTGCGTCCGCCCCAGTTGGGCTGGGGACAGCTCCCGGCGGCAAAGCACCCGCTCAGCGCCGTTGAGGGCGATGGTCAGGCAAGCCAGGCGGACCAACTGGCAGATCACCAAGGGCTCTTCCTTGAGGGCATTGCCGGCGCGGGCCGCGTCGAAGAGCGAGGCGATGGCTTGATCCACGTTGCCCTCCTCGAGGGCCAGCAAGGATTCGAGCTGAAAGGCGCTGGCTTCCGCTCGCAGGGGGCTCAGGTAGGGCAGGGGCGCGGCGAAGGTCTCCTCGAGATCCACAGGAAACCGGCAGTGCGGCCGCGCCAGCGCGGCCCGCGCCGCCTCGGCGTGGGCGCGGCGTTCGGCGCGCCAGGTTTCGGCGGCGCCGCGGGCCTCCGCGCTCAAAGGTTCCGTCTTTGAGACGGCCCGCGCTTTCGCGCCCAGGATCGGCAGATTCGGATCGTATTCGCGCCGGCGGGGTTCGGGCAGGGGGCGCTGGCCAGAGCGGAAGGCCCGCCACAAATCCGGGTCTTCCTCCGCCCAGAGGTCCATGAGGGCTGTGGCCGCGTTCTCCGAGTCGGAGACTGACGGGCGGTTCGTTGCCAGATCGGCCACGGTCAGGGGTTCGCCCCGCTGACGGGCGGCGGTCTCCAACCGGCGCACGGCGGAGGCGTTCGACACCCGGCAACTGACGTGCCAGACGATCAAGCCCAGAAAGGGCAGGGCGGCCGCTGCCAGGCAGAGGAGGACGACGCGCGGAAAGCCGCCACGGTTTGGGCGGAGCGGCGGGGGAGTGTTGCCACGGTTTGGGC
>JAKLEJ010000564.1 GCA_022711695.1 Verrucomicrobiota bacterium
GCGCGAGGAAATGCTCAACGGACGCATGGGCATGTTTATGCTCACGAGCGGATTCATGATGGACTTCGGGGGCGGCCGCGGCGGCGGGGGAATGGGCGGCGGTTTCGGGGGAGGAGGCGCGGGGTTTGGCGGGGGCGGATTTGGGGGAGGCGGCCAGGGAGGAGCTGGCTTCGGCCCGGGCGGCGGCGGCTCCGATCCCAACAGCGGCCGCGGCAACCGTGGCAATCGCCCTGACCGCCAGCGGTAAGGGGGGGCTGGGTTCCGCCTGTTTTTCGGCGAAGTTTGCTTGAGTTCGCGCGGGCCATTCCCACAATACGCCCGCGTGCGCTCGTGGCGAAGCAGTGTGTTGGCGGCCGGCTTGGTTCTGGTCAGCGTCGGATGCAGGACGGAACGTCCTGCGGACGCTCCCCTGACGGAGGTCACGCTGTCCACGCCGGGCGCCTACGTTGTGTCCACCGGAGCGGTGGACCGAAGCGCGTCGCCCTCCCCCCCGGCGGCCGCCGTGCCGGCCGCTGCGGCCCAGCCCCGGCAGCCGACTGACGCCAGTGCCGCTGCCGTCACGCCGTCGGCCGTTTCGCCTGCGCGCCTGCCGACCAACGGCTGGATCGCGCTGGCCAAATGGAGCGCCTCGGCGGGGCTGGGGCAGCCTCACAGGATCGCCATGGAAACCTATGCCGTGGCCACGCCCCGCGGCAAAGCCGTGTTCCAACCCGGCAGCCAGTGTGTGCGTTGGGAGGGAGTCAACGTGTGGCTGGGATTTGCGCCGCGCTACCTGGAGGGCCAGCCGCATTTGCATGCCCTCGATGTGCAGCGCACGCTGGGGCCGCTGGTGGGCGGCCCCCGCCCCCTGGCGCCCCGCAGCCGCGTCGTCGTGCTCGATCCCGGCCACGGCGGCGCCGATGGCGGGACCCAGGGCGCGCGCGACCAACTCGAGAAGAATTTCGCCCTGGACTGGGCGTTGCGGACCGCGGCGCTGCTCCGGCAGAAAGGCTGGGAGGTTCACCTGACGCGGACCAACGACCTCGATCTGACGCTGCCCGAGAGGATCGTCGCGGCCGACCGCTTGTGCGCCAGCCTGTTTGTCAGCCTCCATTTCAACGGGCTGGCTGCCGACGCGCGCCATTCGGGCATCGAGACCTTCTGCACCACCCCCGTGGGCCTGCCCTCGAGCGTGAAACGCAACGGCGAAGATCTCCTGGCCGTCGAGCACCCAAACAACCGTTTCGACGCGGAAAACCTGCGCCTGGCCTATCGCATTCATCGCGAGCTTCTGTCCGCAACCCAGGCGTTGGACGGCGGAGTCAGGCGGGCGCGCTTCATCAGCGTCATTCGGGCCCAGGGGCGGCCTGCCGTTCTGGTGGAAGGGGGCTTTCTCTCGAATCCAGCCGAGGCTCGTCGCGTCGCCACGCCCGCCTACCGCCAGAAGCTGGCGGAAGCCCTGGCCCGGGCCATCGAGTAGAGCCGCTCCGCCCGGTTCGGAGGTTCGCGTCGAGGGCAACCGGGCCGTTCTTCCAGCGCCGGATCGAGGGGCCGTCCCCGCGCCGCGCCGAGTTACAAATTGCCTGCGCTTCTGTAGCTGCGCGGCGCGGCGGCCTCGGGCATAAAGGCGGCAGGTTGAGTTTGACACTGGAAAGAGCCAGTCTCACAATAAGCCGCGTCTGTTGGCGCGGTTTCGTATGAGCCGGAACAGGTGAGTTATGAAAACGACCGCCAAATCACTATTCGTCGTCTGGGGCATCCTGAGCGCCATCGCGGCCGGATCGAGCTTCCGGGCCGCCGCCGAGGAAGGCGTGGCGCTGGCCATCGTCTATGACACCTCGGGCAGCATGAGCGAGGCCGTCCGGGACAGTTCTGGAAAACGATCCCCCAAGTACAAGATCGCCAACCGGGCCCTGGAGGCCATCGCGCGGCAGTTGCAGGCCTATGCCGGCAAGCCAGGCGAAGGCGCGCAGCGCAAGATCCAGGCCGGCCTGTTCACCTTCGACGGCAGCGGCACGCGCGCCGCCGTGCCCTTTGGGCCGCTGGACGCCCCGGCGATGATCGAATGGGCGCGGCGATTCTCCAGTCCCGGCTCCGGCACCCCCTTGGGCAACGCCGTCCGCACTGCCGGAGACACGGTGCTCAAGTCAACCCTCTCGCGCAAGCACGTGCTGGTGATCACCGACGGCATGAACACGATCGGCCCGGACCCGGCGGCGGTGCTGCCCTCCCTCAAGAAGCAAGCCGAGTCGAAACAGGCCGCCCTGGGGGTGCACTTTGTGGCCTTCGATGTGAACGCCAGCGTCTTCAACTCGGTAAAGAAGCAGGGCGCCACCGTGCTGGGCGCGGCTGACGAGAAACAGCTCAATGCGCAGCTCGGGGTGATCATGCAGGAGAAGATTTTGCTGGAGGACGAAGAGCCGGCGCGCAAGAAATAGAGAAAAGGAGACCTATGTTTCGAGCAATCAAGCGGGTGTTCATCTGGCTGGGGCTGATGGCGGAGAAGGCCACCGAGACCGACGCCATCAACCAGGCGGTGGTCGAGCGCGGAATTCGCGACGCCAAGGCCAAGGCCGACAAGGCTCACTACGCCAATGGGCAATTGGCGGGCCAGGTGGCCCTGCTCAAGGACCAGGTCAAGCGCCAGGAGCGTCAGCGCACGGAGCTGCAAAGCCTGCTGCAGGCGG
>JAKLEJ010000565.1 GCA_022711695.1 Verrucomicrobiota bacterium
CCTGTGTCGCTCCCCAATCCCAGTCCGATGAAGGGGGTCCGGTTTTCCACCAGCGCCAGCAGGCCGCGCGAGTTGTCCGCGTTTTCGTTGGCAATGCCGTCCGTCAGCGCGATCACCGCCAGGGGCGGCGGCGCGGAATTCTCGACCGCGCGCGCGATGGCCCGGCCGAGGTTGGTGCGGCGGCCCCGCGCCGCCGCGGCGTTGAGCTGCCCGCCGGTCGCCGGCTCCGCCTGTTCGTCGAAGAGCAGCGCCTTCGGGTTCAGCCCGGCCTCCTTGATCGAGGGCAGCAGGCTTTCCCGGGCAAACGCCAGCGCCTGCTGGTAGCGCGTCTTGGCGCCCTCCTCCAGCGACATGCTCTCGCTGCGGTCGAACAACAGGGCCACGTCCCGGCTCGCCTGGCCGACACGCTCGCGCGAGACCCAGGCGGGCCTGGCGGCCAGGAACGCCAGCGTCAGCAGGGCCGCCGCGCGCAGCCCGGTCAGGATCGCCGTCCGCCCCCACGTCACCCGCTCTCGCCGGCAGGCCCAAACCATCCACGCCAGGGCCGCCACCGCCAGCGGCAGGCCCGCCTGCCATCCGGGCGGAAACTCGAACGTCAGCGTGTCGAAAGACGGCGGCACAGGAACAAGTTCTCTGCAACTACTTCTCGGACAGTTTTTCGAAGTATTTCTGGATTCTCCCGCGGTAGGCCGACGGCAGTCGGGAGGGATCCAGCCCGCTCATCTGCTGCGTTTCCGACTGGCTCTCTTGGCGGGACCGCAGCTCGATCGAATAGGCCAGCAAGGCGTCGCGCACGCTCTTGAGCAGCTCGACGTCCACGGGTTCCTCGCCGCGCTCGAGTTGTTGCCGCAGCCGCTCCAGGGCCTGGTTTCCGGCCTCGTTCCACCCTCCTTTGCGGGCCTGGGCCCCTTGCAGGTTTTGCAGCGCCTCGCGGGCCAGTTTTGCCTGGTCCTTGCCGGAAAGCGGGCGCGACTTCTGCATCTGCTGAATCAGGCTTTCGATCTGGTCCATGCCCCGCTCGAAATCGCCCTGCCAGCCCTCCCGGGCAGCTTTTCGGGCCGCCTGCATGGCCCTGGGTTCGCTTCGCTCGAAAGCACTGCTCACTTTTTCCAGGCCGGACTTGGCTTCCCCCGCCGGCCGCTTTCGATCCTCCGGGGACCCGGCCTGTTCGAGCTCCCCGAGGCTCCAGTTCAGCGACATCATGCTCCCCTGGTCGAGGGACTGCCGCAGTTCGGGTCCGAACTCCTCGCTCGTGGGCGGCTCCTCCGCCGCCTGCTTGAGCGCCTTCAGCGTCTGCCGCGTTTCGGCGACCGTGCTCTTCACCTCGGCGCCGGAGGGGGCGCCGCTCTCGCCCGGGTTCTGGCACTGACCCATCTTCCGAATCTGCTGGTCCAGCTTCTCCTTGAGCTTGTAGGTGTCAGCCAGGCTCTTCTCGGCCGACTTCTCCTTCATCGACTCGGCGAGCTGTTCGAGCTTCGAAGCCGCGTCCTGCACCTGGCGCGAGGCCGAGAGTTCCCGCTTTTCCAGGGACTTGGCGGCGCTCTCCATGCTGTGCTGGGCGGCGTCCGCCTGGGGAGCGACCGGTTTGAACACCTGGGGATGCTGGCCTCGGAACTCTTCGAGCCGCTCCCGCGCCTGTCGTTGCTGGGCGCCATAAGTGGGATAATTATTGCGCCCGGCGTTGTTCGTCAAACGCGTGCGCTCGGCCAGTTGGCGCTGCTCGGCCAGCAGCTTTTGCAGCAGGTCCTGGGCGGCCCGGCTGGCGTCCCGATACTCGGCGATCTCCTTGAGCGCGTCCCGTCCGGCATCCGGCGCGGTGGAACCCTCCTCCGGCTCGTCCTTGAACTGGCCGGGATTGTCCGAGACCGCTTTCTGAAACGCCTTGCGCGCCGCCACCAGGTTGGCCAGCCCGCCGCGCTCCTGCTTCTGGGCTTCGGGCAGGGCGTTGTCTCGCAGCGCCCCGGCGGCCTTGTCCAGGTCCTTCTCCGCGCGGGCCAGGTGATCGAGCGCCTCTCCGATGGGCTTGTTCTCCATCTCCGCGGCCATGCGCGCGTAGAGATGCCCCGAGGCCCTGGCGAGATCCGCCTCGGCCTCGGTGAGCTTGCGGCGGTCCTGCTCGCGCACATTGTCGAACTCCGGCGGGCTTTGCGCGTGCTGGTGGGTCTGCCGGATGACGTGCTGCTGCTGGCCGATCAGCGCGGAGAGCTCGTTCAGGCATTGCATGGCCTGGCCGTCCTCCCCGCCGGGCATTTTCAGGATGTCCTCGCGGAAAGGCCGCACCTCGATGAAATAGACCTCGGAAGCGAAGGAGTTGCTGGGGCGGGCGCTGGCGCTGGCGTAGTAGCTGAGCACATCCCAATCGGAGAGCTTGAGCTCGTCCAGGTAGAGCGTGGGCCGATAGGCGGCGTAGCGCGGCTCGGGCGGCGGCGGCAGGTCGTGGGACTGTTCCTGCTGGGCGTTGATGGCGCTGAGCCAGGCGACTCTTTGCAGGGCGTCGCTGGCCACCGCCTCGATCTGCAGCGGCACCACATCCACCTTGGTCGCCTGCAGGTCCCGGGCCGGGTCGGTAATGCGCACTTCGCCCCAGGCCTTCTTCTCGGGGGCGACCTCGGCGGGCGCCGCCAACTCGAGCGCCGGCTCGGCCGGGGCAG
>JAKLEJ010000566.1 GCA_022711695.1 Verrucomicrobiota bacterium
AGCACCGGCATGAAGAGAAGGCTGCCCTCATTCAGCGTGGGCATGAACTCGCTGCCCATCCCGCGGGCGACGCCGGCGGCGGAGTCCCAGCCCCAGGCCTCGAAGGTCCGAACCACCGGGCGCGGCAGCCCCAGCGCCAAAACCGAGGCCAGCGCGAGCAATCCCGCGGCCCCGCCCAGCACCCAGGCCCGGTGAGCCAGCGCCCAATTCAGCGCCGGATCGTACACCGCCAGCAGCCGTTTCATCACCCAGTTGTCCTCCTCGCGGCGGAAGGGCCCCCTGACCCAGAAGGTGCAAAGCACCGGCACGAGGGTCACCGCCAACAAGGTCGCCCCGATCATGGCGAAGGTCTTGGCGTAGGCCAGCGGGTGGAACAGCTTGCCTTCCTCGGCGATCAAAGTGAACACGGGCATGAACGCCAGAATGATGATGAGCATGGCGAAGAAGATCGGACGGCCCACCTGCCGGGCCGCCTCCAGCACGCACTGCCAGGTCTCGGCGGAGGTCAGCCGAACCTTGCCGCCTTTCCGCTCCTCCAGGCGCTCGCAGTGCCGGATGACGTTTTCGGTCATGACAATGCCCGCGTCCACCAGCACGCCGATCGCGATGGCAATGCCGCTGAGCGACATGATGTTCGAGGTGATCCCGAACTGCCGCATGAGAATGAACGAAATCAGGATCGAGGCGGGCAGCGGGATGGTGACAATGAGGATGCTGCGGAAATGCCAGAGGAAGAGGATGTGCGCCAGCGCCACCAGCAGGATCTCCTCGGCCAGCGCCGTCTTCAGCGTGCCGATCGACCGCTCGATGAGCGAGCTGCGGTCGTAGAACGGCTTGATGCTCACGCCGGGGGGCAGGCTGCGGGCCAACTGGGCGATCCGCTCCTTGACGTGCTTGATGACGGCCAGGCCGTTCTCGCCGTTGCGCATCACCACGATGCCGCCCACGACCTCGCGGCCATCCACATCGAGGGCCCCGCGGCGGAAGTCGCCCCCGAGCTGCACCGTGGCCACATCGCCCAGATAGACCGGCGTGCCCCCGCTCTCCTTCAGGACCACGTTCTCGAGATCGGCTGTGGACTTGATCAAGCCCACCCCGCGCACGACAAACTCCATCCCGTTTTCCTCGATGGCTTTTCCACCGACGTTCAGGTTGCTCTGCTCGACAGCCTGGAGCACGTCTTGCAGCGTGATCTGCCGGGCCCGCATCTTCAGCGGCGAGACCTCGACCTGGTATTGGCGGACAAAGCCGCCGATGCTGCCCACCTCGGCCACGCCCGGCAGGGCGTTGAGCTGGTAGCGAACGAACCAGTCCTGGAGGGCCCGCAACTGCGCCAGATCGTAGCCGCCCTTGGGCGAGCGGGCTGGGTCCACGTCCAGGTAATACTGATAGACCCAGCCCAGCCCGCTGGCGTCGGGGCCGATCTTCGGTGTCACGCCCCGCGGCAGCAGGTCGCCCAGGTAATTCAGGCGCTCCAACACCCGCGTGCGGGCAAAGTAATTGTCCAGGCGATCCTCGAAGATCACGGTGATGAAGGTGAATCCGAACATCGAGGAAGCCCGGACAGTCTTTACGCCGGCCAGGCCCTGTAGGTTGACCGAGAGCGGGTAGGTCACCTGGTCCTCGACCTCCTGCGGGCTGCGCCCGGGCCAGTCGGCGAAGACGATCACCTGGTTTTCGCTCAGGTCCGGGATGGCATCCACCGGGGTCTGGTAAAGCGAACGAACCCCCCACGCCACCAACGCCAGCGCGCCGCACACCACGAGGAACCGGTTGCGCAGCGACCACTCGATTAGCCGGTTGATCATAGGTCAGTGGGTGTGGACGCCATGGGAGGGGCTGGACGCCGGAGCGGCAGGTGCCTCGGCGCCAGTTGGCTGCGCGGTCGCGTCAGCACGGGGCGCGTTGGTCGCTGGCGTCCCCCGGTTGGGCAGTCGTGCCGCCAACGCCTCACTTACCCGACTCCCGAAAAAGGCGCGGTCGCGGGATTGAGTGGCCGGGGTCTGAGAAGCCGAGGCGAGGTGGTTCGAGGAGTGTCTCGAGGCCAGGATGGCCGCGCCGCGCTGGGAGTGAGACGCCACGGGAGCGGCCGTGGCCGCCGGGGAGGGAGTCGGGCTCACCGAGGGGGTGGAATGCCCCGAGACGGCCGCCGCCGCGCTCGCAGGCGCAGACGCCAGCTTGACTTCCTTGCCGCACGTCAGCATTTCCGCGCCGTAATACGGATTGCGCAAGGGTCCCTGGCTCTGAAACCACAGGCCCGGCTTGGGCGCCATCGAACAATAGTACACCTTCAGCGACCGGAAGCTCTCCTCCTGGGCGCGGACCTGCTGAACCAGCGCGACCACGTTGGTGCTGAAAGGAAGGAAAGCCTTGCGGGCGGCGTCCAGATCGGCGGGGGCCGCCTCCGGGGCCGCCGCCCGGATTTGCTTCAGCAGCGGCTGCCATGGATGATCGGGACCGAGGGCTTGCTCAGCCGCCTGCGTCACGGCAGGCAGCTTGGCCACGTGAGGCTTGAGCTGATCCAGGCGGTCGGCCGCCAGGGCCTGGCTGACGCCATCGGCGGCGGCCAGAAACCCGGCAAGGGCTTTCTGCTGGGGCTCGGACAACCCGGTCCCCCGGGTTGCGGCGTCCGAACCCTC
>JAKLEJ010000567.1 GCA_022711695.1 Verrucomicrobiota bacterium
TCTCGCGTCTGGCCGGCAATGCGGATGCCGGTAAACAGCACCACGGAATACAGCGCCAAGACGAGCACGCTGCCCATGAATCCTTTCTCCTCGGCAATCACGGAGAAAATGAAATCGTTGTGCGCGACCGCGCGGGGGAGGAAGCCCAGGGCGCTCTGGGCGCCCTTGAGCCAGCCCTTGCCAGACAGGCCGCCGCTGCCCACACTGATCAGGGCCTGGCGCACGTTGTAAGAGTCGTTTTGCTGCTGGAGGCGGGCTTTCTCCCGGGCCGCCTCGGTGGGGAGGCCGGCGGCGTAGTCGCGGCCCAGATAGACCCAGAGGCGGCGGCGCTGGTAGTCCTCGAGCTTGAACTGCCACTGCGGCGGCGCATAGAGAATATCCACCAGGAAGAGCCCGGTCAGCAAGCCCACGCCCACCAGCAGCCGGCGCAAGAAGCGCACCGGAACCCCGCCCACGAACATCATCACCAGGCCCGTGGGCAGGAAAACGATGGCCGAACCCAGGTCCGGCTCCTTGAGGATAAGCGCGAAGGGCAGCAGCATCAGGCCGAGCGCCTTGAGGAAGTTCCGGGACTGTTTGAGTTCATCGGCCGGGCGGCTGAGGAAGCTGGCCAGGGCCAGGATGAAGGCCAGCTTGGCAAATTCGGAGGGCTGCAGCTTGAAGAGGCCGAAATCGAACCAGCGCCGCGCCCCATAGACGGTCTTGCCGAAGAAGAACACGGCCACCAGGCACAGGATCGTCAGCCAATAGAGGGGCACGGCCCAGCGCGAGAGCGTGTGATAATCGACCAGGCAGAGGGCGAACGCGGCGCCGAGGCCGACGCCGTACCAGAGGATCTGCATGACGAAGCGCTCGCGGTACCAGGGCGCCTCGTTGGCCTCGTGGGCCAGGGTGGCGCTGTAGATGAACAGGGTCCCCAGGACCATGAGCCCCAGGAGGGCCGCAAACTGGAGCCGGTCGATCCGGAAGCGAAGATCGGCGGGTTTTTCGCGAACGCTCATGCGAAGGCGGCCCCGGGCGGGGATGGAAGATTGAAACTCATGTCATCTCATGGCGACGCTGCGGGGAACCGCCAGCGAGTTCGCCTTTTCGCGTTCGAGAATGGCCTCGTAGATCCTGCGAGCCACGGGGCCGCAGGTGGTGCCGCCGCCGCCGCCGCTTTCGATCATCACCACCACCGCGTATCTCGGGCTTTCGTAAGGGCCGAACGAAGTGAACCAGGTGATCTTGTCCACCACCGCCCGGCCCTTCTTCACCTCGGCCGTGCCGGTCTTGGCGGCGATGCGAAACCCGGGCAGGGCGGCGTGCCGGCCTGTGCCGTCGGCATCCTCGACATCCGCGAGCATGGCCTCGCGGGTGATCTGCAGGCTGCGCGCCGAGACCCCGGTGCGCGAGCGCACCCGCCCTGCGGCCACAGTCCGCGCAGGCTCCGGCGCGAAAGCGTCCTCGCCCTGCACCCGCTGCACCAGGCGCGGCCAGAAGACGGTCCCGCCATTGGCCACCGCCGCGGTCATCAGGGCCACCTGCAACGGGGTGACCGTGATGTCCCCCTGGCCGATGGACAGGTTGGCGGTGTCGCCGTCGAACCAGGCGCCGCGGTTGTCGCGGATATACTCGCGGGTGGGCAGAATGCCGGGGGCTTCGGGGCGCAGATCGATGCCGGTCCTTTCGCCGAAGTGAAACCGGCGCGCCATGGCCACGATCCGGTCCAGCCCCAGATCCAGGCCTGTTTTGACGAAGTAGGCGTTGCAGGAGAGCTTGAGCGCGCGGCGGAAGTCGTAGGGCCCCGGCCGGCCGCCATCGGCGGTGTCTTTCATGTGGTGCGGGCCCACCTGGGCATAGCCGGGGCTCATGAAGACGTTGGTGGGGTCGAGCGTGCCCGCCTCCAACCCAGCCAGGCCCACCAGGACTTTGAAGATCGAGCCCGGCGGATAGGAGCCGTGAACCGCGCGGTTGATCAAGGGCCGGAGCTTCTCGTCGTTGAGATTGGTCCAAACCCCCAGGGGAACAAAAGGGACGAAGGCGCCGGGATCGTAGCCGGGGGCCGACGCCAGCGCCAGGACGTCGCCGTTGCGCACATCGACGACCACGGCGGCGCCGCGGGTGTTGTTGAGGGCCCGGCTGAGGGCGTTCTCGGCTTCGCGCTGCAAGGCCAGATCGAGGGTCAGGGTGACGTTGGCGCCGGGGCTGACCGGCTGCCAGACATTCTCGGACTGACGGTAGCCCAGGTTGTTCACCAACACCGACATGCCTCCGGGACGGCCCTTCAAATCGTCGTTGTAGATCGCCTCGATTCCGGTGATGCCGATGAAGTCGGGCAGGCGGTAGTTGAAAGAGATGTCGTCGTCGTCCGCGCTGCCTTCATCGCGAGTGAGGTAGCCCAGAACGTGGCCGGCGGCGGAGCGGTGCGGGTAGCTGCGGATGGAGCGGATCTCCAAATCGACGCCCGGGGGCAAGGAGGAGGATTCGGCGAAACGGGCGACCTCCTCGGGGCCGACATCGCTGAGCAGGGGCAGAGGCAGGGCCAGGCTTCGCTCATAGTGGCGGGTGAACTGCGGCTCGGAAAGGGGGACGGGCCTGCGCAAAAGCTCGCTGACCCGGGCCGCCCGGGTGCCGGGGAACTGGTAGTGGGGCT
>JAKLEJ010000568.1 GCA_022711695.1 Verrucomicrobiota bacterium
GCTACCTGCCGCCGCGCTACCGGGAGGCCGACCGGGCTGCGCTGCTGGAGCAATACGCCCGGCTGCGGGCGCGCGCTGGGCGGCGGTGAGGGGAGCTACCGCACGGTCAGAACGGGGCATTGGGCGTGTCGCACCACCCGCTCGGCGGTGCTGCCCATCAAGGCCCGTTTGATGCCGGTGTAACCGTGCGTGGCGATGACGATCAAGTCCGCCTTCAGCTCCCGGGCGGCCTCGGTGATTTCGTGGAAGGGGTTCCCGCTCCGCACAATGGCCGGGTCCAGGCAGCGGGCGTCCAGGTGCGCCCGGCCCAGCGTCGCCAGCCGTTGGTGCGCCGCTTCCAGCACCTTGTCCTCATCCATGGCCAGCGGGAAATGGGTGAAATCCGGCGACATCACCGGCTCGATGACATGGATGAGCGTGACCCGCGAGCCGAAGGCCGCCACGAACCGGGCCGCACAGCGCAGGGCCTTCTTCGACGGATCGGAGAAGTCCGTCGGCACGAGGAGACGGGAGAAAGGGGACGGCTCGGAGCGGGCTCCGGCGGGGCCGTGAGATCCGGGAGCGGGATTGCCGCCGGCTCCGGCAAACGCCCCGATCACGGTGGGTTTCCTGATCGCCTTCATGCTGGGGCAGACTGTACGCGCCGCGCCGGCCCATATCCAGCAAGAAGTGGCCCGGCCTCCACAATGCGCGCTTGACCGGCGCCGCCATCGTCTGGCGCATTGACAAATGACCGTCGCGGCTTTGCCCGAGGGAGGTTGCGCGCGGCTTGAGCCCCGCACTTTCCCCTTTGAAGCCCGGCCCGCCCTCCCTACAGTCGCGGCGTGGGTTACATCGGCTATATCGCGGCGGCCCTGTGCGGCTATTTCCTGGGCTCGATCCCGACCGGCTACCTGGTGGGGCGGCTCAAGGGGATCGACATCCGCGCCGTCGGCAGCGGCAATATCGGGGCGACGAATGTGTTTCGGACGCTCGGGAAGACGGCCGGCCTGTTCGTGATGCTGGCCGACGCCGCCAAGGGCCTGGCGGCCTGCTGGGGGGCGGGGCGTCTGGGCGCCAGCCTGGACCAGGCCGCGCCCGCATCGCTGGAAATTTACATGATCGTTGGCGGAGTCGCCGCCATTCTCGGCCATAACTATACCTGCTGGCTGCGTTTCAAGGGCGGCAAAGGCATCGCCACCTCCGCCGGTGTGCTGCTGGCCTTGTTCCCCAAGGCGCTGGCGGCGGCCTTTGTGGTCTGGCTGCTCGTCTTTGCCCTCAGCCGTTACGTGTCGCTGGCCTCGATCTGCGCCGCGCTGGTCTTGCCTGTGGCGGCCTGGGCGTTCCGCGCCAGCCCCACCCTGGTGGGCGTGGCCGTCGGGCTGAGCGCTTTGGCCATCTTCAAACACCGTGCCAACATCCAGCGGTTGCGCGCCGGAACCGAACATCGCATCGGCCGCGCCGCCGCCGACAAGACCACGCCATGAATGTCACGATTCTGGGGGCAGGCGCCTGGGGCGCGGCCCTGGGCAAACTCCTTTGCGAAGGCGGCCACGCCGTCACCCTTTGGGATATCGACGAATCCACCCTGAACGAGCTTCGGACCGGCCGCAGCGAGCGCTACCTGCCCGGGGTGGCGCTCCCGCGCGACTGGCGGGTCGAGACCGACCTGGACCGCGCGCTGGCCGGGCGCGAGTGCCTGGTGCTGGCGGTGCCCTCGCGCGTCTTCCGCGAGGTGGCGGGCCGGCTGCCGCCCTCGCCGGCCACGCTCGTCAGCGTCACCAAGGGCATCGAGTACGACACCGGCCTGACCATGTGCCGCATCCTGCGCCAGTGCCATCCGGACGCCGAGATCGCCGCGTTGTCCGGCCCGACTTTCGCCCTCGAGGTGGCCCGGGGCATTCCGACTGCCATCGTCTGCGCCAGCGAGCAGGAATCCGTTTCTCGCCGTGTGCAGGCCCTGTTCCACCGCCCCACCTTTCGCGTGTATCGCAGCACCGATCCGCTGGGCGTCGAGTTGGGCGGCGCCCTCAAGAATGTGGTCGCCATCGGGGCCGGGGTTTGCGATGGGCTGGGCTACGGGGACAACTCCAAGGCGGCCCTGGTGACCCGCGCCATCGCCGAGATACGGCGGTTCGGGACCGCCTGCGGCGCGCAGCCGGACACGTTTGCCGGGTTGAGCGGCTTGGGCGATCTCACGGTGACGTGCTTTTCGCGCTTGAGCCGGAATCGGGCGCTGGGCGAACGCCTGGGCCGCGGCGAATCGATGGCCGCGATCCTGGCCTCCGCCCCAAAGCTGGCCGAAGGTTACCCGACGGCCCGGTCGGCCTTGCGCCTGGCCCGCCAGCTTGGCGTTTCTACCCCCATCATGGACGAGGTCCACGCCATGCTTTACGAGGACAAGAACGTCCAGCAGGCTGTGCAGGATCTGCTCAGCCGCGGGCTCAAAGCGGAAGACTAGCCCGAATTGCTTCCGAAGAAATCCGGATTAGCCTTGCAGGGCTGTTCGGATCAGCCGCAGCAGGTCGGAATAATCGTCCACGGCGGGGAACTGCGGGAACTCGCGCCGCACGTGCTCGGGCGCGCGAAAGAGAATGCCGGCGTCCGCCTCCTGGAGCATGGCCGTGTCGTTGTAGGAATCGCCGCCC
>JAKLEJ010000569.1 GCA_022711695.1 Verrucomicrobiota bacterium
TGAAAGACCACGGCTTCGTACACCGAGGGCTCCCACCGCTCGAGCGCATAGCGAAAGACCGGCACGGAGCAGCCCGCCGCCGGCCAGGCGGCCAGGGCGCAGACGAGCCCCAGAAGCCGCAGCCCAAAACGCACAAGATCCGGATTCGTGGTCATGACAAAAGACTTCACTTTGCCGAGGCAGCCCCCGCGGCGGGCGGGGCGGTTTCCAGAATCGCTTCAATGCCTGAGAGGATGGGATCTCGTGACGCCGAGGGGGAACGGATGAGCGAGAGCGAAAGCAAATCCGTCACGCGGATGCGTTGAAACTCCTTGATCACCCCTTTTCGCGCGCCGCCGGCCTCACGCGCCACATCGAAGTCCTTGAGCACGGCGCAGCCCTGGAGTTCCACGTCGAAGACGCGCTCGCCGACGGCTGCCGGCTCGGGCTCGGCAAAATAGAGCCGGACGGTGAACTCGGCGGGGGGCAGCACGGGCTTATAGACGACCACGACCTTGTTGGTGGCGGTGTTGGTGGCCTGGGCGGTGACCTTGTTGGTGGCGCTCACGCTGGCAGCGGCGCTGTTGGTGGCGCCCACAGCGCCGGCCACGCCATTGGTGGCGCCGTTGCCGTTCAGGTCATCATCGTCGTCATCGTCATCGTCGTCGTCCGTCTTCTTCTTTGGGGCGGGCGGCGGTCTGGGGGGCGCCTTGGTGGTTTCGAGGCCGATGTAAAGCGAGCCTTCGCCCACCAGGCCGGAGGCCATGACCCAGGCGGGACCGTCCCCCTCGAACTGCGCATGGTGGCGGCGGTAGGTGTTGGTGACGCTGCCCCGGGTGGAGACATAGACGTAGGGCGAGACGCCGCCCACGGAGGGGTAGTCGAGCCAGAGGGCCCCGTCCGGAGCGAGCCGGTCGCCCGGCGCGCCAAAGTTCAAGGCCACCCGGCGCAGCCGCACTCCCGGCTTGTTGGTCACCCCGAAATGGATATGCGTCCACAGCTCCTGCTCGGAGTCGGGCATGTGCACCAGGCCCAGCGAGGTCTGGTTCTGGTAAGGGCAACTGCACGTGCGCGTGTAATCGGGGGCGTTGAGAACGCCGTCGGCGGCGATGAGATTGGCGCTGCAGGCGGATTTGAAGCCGCCGAGGTTGCCGGTGCCGCCGTGGTTTTCGAGGTCGTAGAAGCCGGCGGCGCCCGAGCGGAAGGTGATCAGGTTTTCGCAGGCGACGGCATGGTTGCAGCCATAGGCGCGATAGACGCGCAGCGGCTCGGGTTGGCCTGTGAGCGGGTTGGCCAGGAGCAGCGGCTTGCCGTCCCGCAGGCCAAAGGCCCCCGCATTGGTCTTGTAGGAGGCGGGCGCGGTGATGATCAGTTCCCGATGCAGCATCACAGGACCATCATACTTCAGGTCCAGGTTTTTCCAAAGCACGGCCCCGTCGGCCCCGCGGTAGGCGATCATCCCCTGCGAGGCTTCGTCCTTGAGACGGTCGGTGTTCTTGGCCCCGGCCTGGACGAGGATGTCGTGCTCGCGCGAGTAGCTCAGCCAGGTGCCAAAGACGTTGGTGGTCTTCTCCCAGAGGAGACGCCCCGTGCGCGCATCGAACGCCACCAGGCGGCGCTCGCCCTCGGGCGTGCGCCCGCGCCGCTTCAATTTGTCCTCGGCGCTCTTGGGCAGCTTGTCCAGGCAGTACACCCGTCCGCCGCCGACGGCGATGCCGTTGTGGAGAAAGCTATGACGGGCCTCGCTCCGCCACAGCGGCCACCCGGTGTGCCGGTTAAATGCCACCAGGCCCCGGCTTCCGGAATAATCGACGATGGGAATGTTCCTATTGGTGGAAAGGCCAAAGCGGGTCGTGTAATGGCCAAAGCCGGCGCCGCCCAGCAGCACGTCGTCAAAAACCCCGATGTAGCCCCAGGCAGGAGATTCGGTCTCTTCCGGCCGGGACGGCATCGCGATGACGCGCAGGGGTTGGCCGGTGCGCGCATCCAGCACGCGGCAGGTGTTGCTGACGACCACATAGAGCGCGTCCGCGGTGGCCACAAAATTGGCCCCGCGGGCATTGGCGCCCGGAATGTGCTTCTGGTTGTAGGCGATGCTCAGCGGCGTGTTGGTGTAGCTGGAGTCGTAATAGATGCCGTGGTTGCCGAGGTCGCCGAAGTCGGTCTTCCAGAGGACGCGCCCGGTGTAAACGTCGCGGGCACTTAGCCAGCTCATGCCCTCGATAAAAAGCCGTCCCCCGCTGACCTGCTCGGAAGGGCCGTGGCCGTGGCGGGGCAGGACATCGTCGTGGCTCGGGCCTCCGAACCACAGCAGGCCCAGCGGCAGTCTGACAAGGGAGTCATCGGATTTGAGCGTATTGGCGGCATCGCCGTACTGGTGGGTCCAGTCGGCGGCGCCCGGCAGAGGGCCCGCTCGCACCAGGGCGCGCCCCCCGTGCGCCCGTTCCAGGCGCGCCTGTGGAAGGATGATGTCCTCGATGGCCTTCGAGATGCCCGCGTCATTCGCGGCATCGGGCGCAATCCACAGCCAGCCGCCATAGGGGCGGACGGACGAGTAGGCCGCCGCCAGCAGCCCGGCTTCGCTCAGGCGCGGGGTCATCGACCCGTTGAGAATCACCAGGTTGGCGATGTAGGGTGGCGCGCGGAAC
>JAKLEJ010000057.1 GCA_022711695.1 Verrucomicrobiota bacterium
CGTCAGCAGGATGCCCAGTCCCGCCGCGATCGCCACCGGATGCTTGTAGAACGGAACCATGACCTCCGCGATCAGGCCGCGGGTGGCCGGGACCCGGTAAAGATAGAAGGCGATGAACAGCGCCAGTGCCCCCTGCACCGCCAGCTTGACGCGCGAGGAGGCGCCCTGGGCGTTTTGGCGGGTGATCTTCGCCCAGTCGTCGTAGAATCCCAGGCCCGCCAGCACAATCACCGACAGCAGTGTCAACTGCACCAGGGTGGTCCATTGCGCCCAGAGCAGCGCCGTCACATCCATCACCGTCACGATCAGCACGCCCCCCATCGTCGGCGTGCCCTTCTTGGCGATCAGCCGCGCTACGAGGTCGCCGCTCTCCTCGGCCTTGTCGAGATAGTGCTGGGCGAACTTGAGGCGCTTCAGCCAGGCAATCACCGGGGGGCCCAGCCACCAGGAGAGCACCAGCGCCGTGAGCGCCGCGCCGGCGCTGCGGAAGGTGATGTAGCGAAAGAGCCGCAGCCACGAAAACGACTCGGCCCAGGCCGTGCCTTCGACCGCATCCTGCAAGTATTGGGCCAGGAGGTAAAACATGTCAGCAGAGGGCGCGCATCCGGCTGCCAGGCGCGGAGGCGCCGCCGACGCCGCCCGGCGCGCGTCCCGACCGGCCCCGGGCTCGAGGCAGGCGCCCGCCGGGCTGCTCCAAGGCTCGAAGCGCCTGGGCGACCCGCTCCAGCCCGGTCACACGCGAAGCCTTCAACAACAGGAGATCGCCCGCAACGACCAAACCGGGAACGACACGCGCTGCCTCCTCCGCGTTCGCGCATTCGGTGACGCGGGCCATCCCCGCAAGACGCGCCGCCTCGGCTGTCAGCCGGGACAAAGGGCCGACCGTCACCAGGAAATCGAGATCCGCCTGGGCGGCGCGTCGGCCGGCCTCGGCATGGGCAAAGGCCCCCTGGCCTCCCAGTTCAGCCATGTCCCCCAGCACCGCGCCCCGTCGCCCGGCGCCGGGCATCTCCCGCAGGGTCTGCAGCGCCGCCCGCATGGACTCGGCGTTGGCGTTGTAGGAGTCGTCCAACACCCGGACGCCGCCCGCCACAAAGAGATCGAGGCGCATTTTCAGGGGCCGGCACTCGGCCAGACCGCGGCGCGCCTGCGCAGGCTCCAAGCCGAAAGCGGCCCCGACCGCCAGCGCCAGCAGAGCGTTGGTGACCTGGTGCCGCCCCAGCAGGTTCACCCGGTACTCGCCGTCGAACCGGGCCCAGGGCGCGCGGACGTGGAAAGTGGAGCCGGTCTCGTCAGTCTGGCAGCGGGACGCCGACCATTCGTTTTCGGGCTCCCATCCCACCCGGACCACCTCGGCGCGAGTGCGCGCCGGCAAGCGCCGGGCCGGCTCGGAAGAAGCGTTCACGAAGAAGACGCCCTCGCCCGGAAGCGCCTCGGCCAGCAGGCCCTCCTCCTGGAGCACCCCGTCGATATCGCCAAAGAACTCGAGATGTTCCGGACCGATGCTGGTAACCACCCCGAAGCGGGGCCGTACCATCCGCAGGAGCGGGGCCAGTTCGCCCGGATGGTTGGAGCCCACCTCGAAGACCGCCGCCCGGTGCCGGGACTCCAGCCGCAGCAGGGTGCAGGGCACGCCGATGTCGTTGTTGAAGCTGGCCTCGCTCCAGAGGGTGGCGTGCTTCTGCTGGAGCACCGAGGCGATGAGTTCCTTGGTGGTGCTTTTGCCGTTGGAGCCGCCCACCGCCACCGTCGGAATCTCGAAATCCTGCCGATAACGCGCCCCCAGCCGGCCCAGCGCGGCGCGGGTGTCGTCCACCCGCACCAGGGGCAGCGGCGCGCGCCGGCCCGCCAGCCGGCCGCCTTCCACCACCGCGGCCGCAGCCCCCGCCGCGGCCACTTCCTCCAGAAACCGGTGGCCGTCAAAGCGCTCGCCGGTCAAGGCCACAAACAGGTCGCCCTCGCGCGCCTGACGCGAGTCGGTGCAGACCCGCCGCGCGAGGGCGTCCTTGGGGCCGCCCACAAGTTCCCCTTCGCAGGCCTCGCAAATATACTGGAGAGTGCGCGTTTCCACGTGGGTCAGCCGGCGTTCGGGCAGGGATGGCTTCGGCCCGGGGATCGGCCATAGCCCAGTTCCTCGAGCAGCTCGCGCGCATGCAGGCAGTCGTCGAACGGGATCACCGTGTTCTCGAACTCCTGGTAGGTTTCGTGGCCTTTGCCAGCCACCAGCACGGTGTCCCCCTTGCGGGCCAGCGCGAGCATCTGCTGGATGGCCCGGCGGCGATCCAGCTCCACCGCGCAGTCCCCGCGGCCGGAGGCGCGGTAGCCGGCCTCGATCTGCGCGGCGATGCTCTCCGGGGATTCCTGCCTGGGATTGTCGCTGGTGACGATCGTCTGGCTGGCCAGTTCCGCCGCCACCGCCCCCATCTTGGGCCGCTTGCCGGCATCCCGATTGCCGCCGCAGCCGAAAACCAGCAGCAGCCGTCCCGGCGTGATCTCGCGCAGCGTGGTCAGCACGTTGCGCAGCGCGTCATCGGTGTGGGCATAATCGACGTACACCCCAAACGGCTGGCCCCGCGTGACGCTTTCCAGCCGGCCGGGCACCGCCGGCGCGCCCCCCAGCGCGCTCCGAACGATCTCGACCGGCGTCTCCAGCGCCAGCGCCGTCCCCACCGCCGCCAGGGCGTTGTAGATATTGTGGCGCCCGATCAGCGGCAGCCGGCACTCGAAATCTCCCTGCGGCGTGCTGACGTGGAAGCGGGAGCCGTCGCGGCCCAGGTGGATGCGCGTGGCGCGTATGTGGGCGCGCTCGTGCAGGGCGTAGGTGAGCTTGACCTCGGCAGCGCCCTCGCCCCAAAGCCGGGCCCCGTAGGCATCGTCGATGTTGATGACCTGCGCGGCGCGCTTGCCGCCCTGGGCCGCGGGGAGAAAGAGCTTCCGCTTGGCGGCGAAGTAATTCTCCATCGTGCCGTGGTAATCGAGGTGATCCTGGGTCAGGTTGGTGAAGACCGTCACATCGTAGCCGATCTCCCCGACCCGCTGCTGCTCGAGCGCGTGCGAACTCACTTCCATCACGCAGGCCTGGCAGCCGGAGTTCACCATGTGGGCCATCAGACGCTGGGTCTCGAGCGCGTCCGGCGTGGTGCGTTGGGCCGGAATGACACGGTCGCCAATCTCGTAACGAACGGTGCCGATCAAGCCGCTCCGGACGCCGGCAGCCTCGAGGATGTGTTTGATGAGGAAGGCGACCGTGGTCTTGCCGTTGGTCCCGGTGACGCCGATGACCTTGAGGCGCCGGGCGGGATGCCCGAAGTAGGTGGCGGCGGCCTGGGCAAGCGCGGTGCGAACGCTGCCAACCTTGAGCTTGGTGGCGCGCGGCGAAACGAAGCCGTTGCGCTCGCACAGCACCGCCGCCGCTCCGCGGTCGATGGCGTTGGGAATGAAGTCGTGCCCGTCCACGTGAGCCCCCGGCACCGCCACGAACAGGCTGCCGGGCACCACCTGCCGGGAATCGCAGGTGATGCCGGTGATCTCGCGTTCCAGCGAGCCCTCCACGCGCATCGGCTGCACCGCCCGGCTGATTTCCTTCAGTTGCATGCTCGTCTCACAGTTTGCGTCCCACGGGCGCGCCGCCGCGCGCCGCCGGCCCGCCCAGGGCGGCGGCGTTGCTGCCCACGCCCGTCGGCAGCGGCAGGATATCGGGACGGATGTTCAGGCAATGGGCGATCCGGCGGGCCATCTCCCGGAAGGCCGGCGCGGCCACCTGCCCGCCATAGTAGCCCGTCTTCCGGTCGGGCTCGTCGATGAACACCCCGATGCACAGCTCCGGGGCGTCTGCCGGAAAGAAGCCGATGAACGAGGCGAAATACTTGCCGTCCTGGTAGCCGCCGGGGCCGGGCTTCTGGGCCGTGCCGGTCTTGCCGGCCACGGTATAGTCGTCCAGCGCGGCTTTGGTGGCCGTGCCGCTCTTGGTGACCACGGACTTGAGCGCCCGCACCGTCTGGCGGGCCGCCTCCTCGCCGATGACCCGCCGCACCACCGCGGGCTGATACTCGGTCACCACGTGCCCGGCCTCGTCCTCGGTGTGGTCCACCAGCATCGGGCGCATCAGCACCCCGCCGTTGGCCATCGCGCTCATGGCCATGACCATTTGCAGGGGCGTCGCCGCGACCCCTTGTCCGATCGGCACCCTCGAGATCGAGAGCTTGCTCCACTTGTGCGGCGGATGCACGATGCCGGGCGACTCGCCGCCCAGCGGCAGCCCGGTGCGCGCGCCAAAGCCGCTGGCCCGAATGTAGTCGTAAAGCCGCTGTTCGCCCATCCGGATGGCGATCTTGGCGGTGCCGATGTTGCTGGACCGGGTGATGATCTCCTCCACGCTCAGGACGCCGTAGGATTCGTGGTCGTGCAGAATGCGGCCCGCAAACGAAAACCGCCCGTGCTCGCAGTCGAAGCGGTCCGTCAGCGAGACCAGCCGGTCGTTCAGGGCCCCGGCCACGCTGACAATCTTGAACGTGGAGCCCGGCTCGGCGCAATCCACGATGGCCCGGTTGCGGCGCGAGTCCGGCGTGCTGGCGCGCACCTGATTGGGGTTGAAGGCGGGCCAATTGGCCAGGCCCAGGATGTGGCCGGTGGCCGGGCGGACGGCGATGGCCGAAGCCCCCTTGGGGCTGTGGCGGCTCACCACTGCCGCCAGTTCCTGTTCGAGAATGTACTGCACGCGCGCGTCCAGGGTGAGCACCAGGTTCAGCCCGGCGCGCGGCTCCACGTTTTGCTCGCGCAACACCACCAGCTCCCGGCGTCCCCCGTCGGTATAACCCAGCCGCCACCCGCACAGGCCGGTCAGCTTGTCGTTGAATGTCGCCTCGATTCCCTCGGCCCCAACCATCGTCGGCAGCAGCCGGCCGTGGATCTCCTGCTCCGCCACGCCGGTGAAGCCCAGGACGTGCGCCGCCAGCTCGTTGCCCGGATACTGGCGCAACTGCGCGTCCACGGCGAAGACGGCGTTGAGCCACGCGTTGCGCAGCGGCAGTTTGTCCTTGTCCGTAAGCCGCGCCTGGCGGGTGCGGGGTCGTCCCGGCAGCCAGGACTTCCAGCCGCGGCCGGCGTTGCGGCTGTCCAGCGCCGCCTGCTTGGCCCGCAACGCATTCGTGCAGTGATGGGAATAATGCCAGAGAAGGGCGTGCTGGACATTCGTCCAGACCTCGCCCGGAACATTGCGCTGCAGCACCAGGCAGTGGTTGGTCACCACCCGCGCGCCGGTTTCGTTGGTGGCCAGGTGCGTCAGCCGCCGGAACTGCCGGAGCAGGTCGGCCTCCCCCAGCGAGAGATAAGGGGCCAGGACCTGGGCCACCTCGGCCTGGTGGTTGGTCACCAGCGCCGGGTCCACGCACACCGTCTTCACCGGCAGGGAGGTGGCCAGCAGGTTGCCCCGGATGTCGCGGATGTCGCCGCGGGGCGGCTGCTTGAGGACCGAGAGCTTGTGCTGGCGCAGCGCTTTGTCGCGCAACTCCTGGCAGCGCAGCACCTGCAGGTCCACCAGGCGCGCGCACAGCCCCAGGAAGCAGATCCCCAGGCCCGCCGCCAGAAACACCAGCCTTCCGAATTGGCTCGTCTTGGTCACGTCACACCGCCGCAAAATCAAACCGACCGCCCGTGCCGATCGGTTCCTCATCCGACCGGCGACACGGGCGGCGGTTAAAATCTATCGCGCGCCCGGAGACCCGCCCGGTCCCCGCCCCGCCAGCATCGAGTCGCGCTCGGCCGGGCCGTCTCCGGCGGAGGTCTCCACCAGCCGCAGAATCTGGCCCTGCGCCGGCAGCGTCAGCGGCAGGTTCAATTCCTTCAGCCGGCGCTCCAGGTAAGCGGGCGACCGCAGGGTGGCCAACTGCTTCGAGAGCTTCAAATTCGCCTCCCGCAGTTGCCCCAGCCGGGCCTCCCGCTCCTTGATCCGGCGGCCCAGATCGATGAGCTGGTTCTTCTGCCAGACGTAGCCGATCGACGACCCGCCCAAAAAGGCGCACAGCAACACTGCCTTCAGCGCCGGCGCAAACCGGATCGCTGCCGACTGGTTTTTTCGATTCTTCGACATTCCGCTACACTTTCTGCAACACTCTCAACTGGGCGCTGCGGCTCCTGGGGTTGGCCGCCAGCTCCGCCGCCCCGGCCCGCGTCGCCTTCCGCCGCACCCATTCCAGCTCGGGCGTCCTCGCCCGCCGCAGCTCCGGCACGTCCACGCCGTCCTCCACCGTGTAAGGCAGGCTCTTCCGGCGCCCGAATTCCTTCACCGCGCGGTCTTCCAGCGAGTGAAACGTGATCACCGCCAGCCGGCCTCCCGGCCGCAACACCCGCGCCGCCGCCTCCAACCCCCGGCGCAAGCTTCCAATCTCGTCGTTCACCGCGATGCGCAACGCCTGAAACACCTGGGTGGCCGGGTGCGTCCGACCACCCTGGCGCGGCAGCAGCCGCTCGACCAGCCGGGCCAGTTGCCCGGTCGTCGCAAACGGCCGCGCGCGCCGCTCCTGCTCGATGGCCCGGGCGATCCGGCGCGAGTGACGCTCGCCGCCGTATTCCCACAGAATCCGGGCCAGCTCCCCGACCTCGGTCTCGTTCACCAACCCCGCGGCCGTCAGGCCCTGCCGCTGGTCCTGCCGCATGTCCAGCGGACCGTCCTGGCGGAAGCTGAATCCCCGCTCCGGCGCGTCCAACTGATGCGAACTCACCCCCAGATCGAGCAGAACTCCATCGCAACTGCCGGGCTCGATCCGCGCCAGCATCTCCGCAAAATTCTCCCGCCGCAGCTCGAAGCGCCCCGCATACGGCGCCAGACGCCTTCCGGCCGCCTCAATCGCCTCGCCATCGCGATCGCACCCCCACAGCCACCCGCCCGGCGAGCTGGCCTCGAGAATCGCCGCGGCGTGCCCACCGCCACCCACGGTCCCGTCGGCGTACCGCCCGCCCCCCGCGGGCCGCAGCGCCGCCAGCGCCTCCTCCAGCATCACCGGAATGTGCGAGTAATCGCCCACTGCTGCTCATGCTCAAAGAACGCCCCTCACACCCGGGCCGCAGGCTGCTTGCGCGCCTGCCGCCCCCTTCCGCCCCCCGTCCCGGCGCGGCCGGCCAGGTTCTTCAGGAAGGTCAGCCTGGCGCCCCCCGACAGCGGGGGCGCCACTTCCCAACCGGCATCGCTCAAATCGTTGCGGCACGGCTTCACCTTCTCCAGCGCCAACTCCTGCTGGACCGCCCCGCCTCCAACTCGCGACGCCCCTGGCGACGCCCCTTTCGCCGCCGAACGCCAGCGGCCCAAGGAAAACCAAGACACCGGATTCCACCACCTGGCGGCAGACCGGGCTCCTCCGGGCGCGCCCCCGGCCGGCGCCGGAGAACCGCCCGCCGCCGCCCCGGCCAGCCGCCCGGGCTCCGCGCTCTTGAATTGTGTCCGCGTCTTCATTGTCTCGTTGCGCGTCGGGACTCGCGCCGCCGGCTCGAACTTCGGCAGGCGCCCCTGACCCGCCGCCCGATACCGATGCGGCAGATCCCGCGCTGCCCGGAATGACTTGCTCACCGACAGCAGCAGCCCCAGCGACATTCTTCAAATCTCCCGAAACGCGTTCGGGGCTTTCGCCGCCACGCTGGCCCGCGTGGTCTCGTACCGCTCCGGACTCCACATCTGGAAGCAGTCGAACATGCCGTTCAAAATCACTTCCTCGCCCACTTTCAGCCCGGCCTGGCTGGCCATCCACTCCGGCACCGTCACCCGGCCCGCTCCGTCCAACTCCACCACTTCCATCTTCTCCGCCAACGTCCGCTTGAGCGCCTGCCCTTCCGCATCCCCGAACCGCACCGCCGTCACCTTTTCCCAAAGCGTCTTGAACTTCTCCGGCGGCAACACCTGGATGAACATGTCCGGCTGGCCGTCGTGCGGCCACAAAATCAGCGCAAGCTGAATCGGCGCCATTTTTCCATCATCAGTTTTTCTACACCATTTTGCAGGAATCTGAAGCCTTCGCTTATCATCAAGGTTCCGCCTGTGACACGCGAAGTAGCAGGACTGCAAATTGGCTTCGTTTGACGACATAAACCGCGCCCGACCGCTGACCACACATCGGTCCCCTATCCCACACTCTCCCCCACTTTGCCCCAACCGCGCCCATCCTACCCCTCACCTGTCCTGCGTCAAGAGTTTCTTTTCCGTAAAAGCCCTCCTCCAAACCCTATTTATCCCCAGGTTATTCACATTTTCAGGCCTCGGCCACCCCCACTTTGCCCCTCCCCTGGTCGGGTGGCGACCTCTCCAACCCCCTTGGATGCCTCCACGAACCTATCCAGGCAGCGGTGCTTTGATTGTGTGCCGCTCTGGGATTGGAATAGGCTTTGAAGGCTCAGATATCGTTAATGCACACCGCCGATTGTTTTCGGAAACAGACCGCAGGTCACTGAGCTCGTTCCGACCCGTCTGAGGGTGAAACTGGACAGCGTGTGTAAAATGGAGACGAATTCCCACGAAGGGCTCCCCAGAATCGTCCGCAGCATCGATTCAGGGGAGAGTACGGTGCGACGAATGAGGGATTGCCGAGCGCGGCGAGCACCCATCAGGCGGGGATCTCCGCTGACTGACTTTCAGTTTGCAAGCTGTTAACAGTAAATCACTAGAAATTTTCCTGTATTCGGTGACGCTGTGATTTTGCTGCAAGAGGGAGGCAGATTCGGAGGACGACAGCTCAAGTGGGGATCGCGATCTGCTCATCGCGCCGCCACCGTCCCACTCCATGGCCACTATGTGGCAAGCCAACTGCTTGCCTAACCGGGACAGAATAGTCGGTCTTTGGATGATCGGAAAAAGAGCATGAAAATCGGAGTTCGAGGCGTCGGCACACGGTCTGCGGCGTCATCCGCGTTTACCATCGTGGAGGTGGTGCTCGGGATGGCGATGGCGGGCGTGATGTTCATGGCGCTCTACAGCGGGATCACCGGAGGGTTTGCGATCATGCGCATGGCGCGCGAGAACACCCGGGCCACCCAGATTATGCTGGAGAAGATGGAGACGATCCGCCTCTACAACTGGGACCAGATCACCAGCAACGGCTTCGTTCCGCGCGCGTTCACGGTTCCCTATTATCCGATGGGGGGCAGCAACTGCGGCACGATCTACTCGGGCGAAGTGCTCATCACCAACGCCCAGGTCTATACCTCCTATGAGCAGGACATGCGCAAGGTGGTCGTCAATTTGAAATGGAAGACCGGGCAGCTCGACCGCCAGCGGTCCATCAGCACCTACGTTTCGCGATATGGTCTGCAAAATTACGTTTACTAAGCAGGTCCGGCGCCGCGAGGCGGCCTACACGCTGGTGGAGACGTCCGTGGGGATGGGCCTGGCGGTGATGCTGATCCTGGCGGTGGTGTCCTTCAGCCTCTACTCGGCCAGGAGCTTCGCGGGCCTGGGGAATTACGTGGATCTGGAAACCAGCAGCCAGAAGGCCCTGGACACCATGACACGGGACATCCGGCAGACTCGATGCCTGGAGCAGATCAAACCCAATGAACTGGTCTTTCGAGACTGGGACGGCAAGACCCTCTCCTTCCGCTACGCGCCCGAGCAAAAGACGCTGCTGCGCGAGAAGGACGGCGCCATTCAGGTCCTCCTCAGCGAGTGCGACTTCCTGGTCTTCTCGAATTATCAGCGCAACCCCTACTACGCCCAGTACGAACAATACCCGGTGACCACCGCCGCCACCAACACCAAGCTGATCAGCGTGTCCTGGCTGTGCTCGCGCAAGATCACCGGCACCCGGCTGAACACCGAGAGTGTGCAGACGGCCAAGATCGTCATCCGCAACCAATAAACCGCATGAAACCAAGAACCGCTCTTGCCCGTTCCGAACGCGGCAACACCTACCTGACCGTGCTGTGGATTCTGCTGCTCTCCGGCATGGTGCTGGCGGCGTACCTGACGCTGGTCGGCAGCCAGAACTCGAACACCATGCGATCGCAGGCGTGGAATCGCGCCATCGCGGTCTCCGAAGCCGGCATCGAGGATGCCATGGCGCATCTGCATCGCAACGGGCTGACCAACGGCGCCATGTTCACCGACGGCTGGTGGGAAACGGACGGCAAGGCCCACAAGGTCAGGCTGCTCGATGACGCCATCTATGACGTGGTGATCGACTTCTCGAAGGACCCGGTCGTCTATTCACGCGGGCACGTTCCCCTGATTCAGAACTTCCAGCTCTCCGCCTTCAACCGGGGAACCAGCCCCATCATGGCGGACCTGTTCTACTGGTGGTGGTCCTCCAGCCGCTACTACGTCAACCGGACGCTGAAAGTGGAAACCAAGTCTCAAGGCATGTTCACCAAGGGGCTCGTGGCCCGAGACTACATCGACCTGAACGGAAACAATATCCGGACCGACAGCTTCGATTCGATCGATCCCAGCCACAGCACCAACGGCCTCTATTACTTTCCCTGGGCCAAGGACAACGGCGACATCGCCACCGTCTCCGGCCTGACCAATTCGGTGAACGTCGATGCCGGAAACGCCGACATCTACGGGCGTGTGGCCACAGGCCCGCGCGGACGGGTCTCGGTCGGCCCCAACGGGAGCATCGGCAGCAAGAACTGGCACGACCAGGGCAACAGCGGCATCGAGCCCGGCTACTTTCGGGATGACATGAACGTGAGTTTTCCGCCTGTGCCGGTTCCCTTTTCCAGCGGCTCTTTCACGCCGGCGGCCGGAGCCGTGAATGGCACCAACTACGCCTTGGTGCTGGGCGACGGAAAGTACCTGTCCTCGGGCAACGTCAAATTCACAGGCGCAGACACCGTCCTGATCAACGGCAAGGCCACGTGGTGGTGTCAGAATGGAATCGACCTCGGCGGCAAGGGCGCCATCGTCATCGCCCCGGGCGCCAGCCTCAGGCTCTTCGTGGGCAAGAACTCGGGCTCGGGCACGGACGCCAGCCTGACAGGCAATGGCGTCATGAACTGCACCGGCAACGCCACCAACTTCAGTTACTTTGGCTTGACCAGCAACACCTCGATGAAGATGTCGGGCAACTCCGCAATCGTGGCGGCCATCTATGCCCCGAGCGCCTCGGTGGCCATGAATGGCGGCGGCAATAACATCGTTGATTTTTCAGGAGCCGGCATCTTTGCGAACATCGTCATGAACGGCCATTACAACTTCCACTACGACGAGAACCTGGGACGGCTCGCGCCGTTGCGCGGCTACGTCATCACCGCCTGGAGCGAGCTTTAAGCCGCGAGCAGCAGGCCGCGATCCTGGCAGACGGAAACCTCCGCCTGCCTTTTCCGTTTCTCGGCATGAGCTGGTGAAACGCGCGCCAGCCGCGCGGAACACCGCGGCGCGCCGCCGGACTACTTCTTAAGTTGTTCCGGGTTCAGCGGCTTGAGATCGCGCGGCACAAACAGGCCGTCCTTGCGGATCAGCTCCTCGTCGAACCAGATCTCGCCCCCGCCCCAGTCCGGGCGCTGAATCAGCACCATGTCCCAGTGGATGGCCGAGCGGTTGCCGTTGTCGCATTCCTCGTAGGCCTGGCCCGGCGTGAAGTGCAGCGAGCCCGCGATCTTCTCGTCGAAGAGGATGTCGCACATCGGCGTGAGGATATAAGGATTGAGCCCCAGCGAAAACTCGCCCACGTAGCGCGCCCCGGCGTCGGTGTCCAGGATCTCGTTGAGCTTCTTGTCGTGGTTCGAGGAGGCGCGCACGATCCGGCCATCCTGGAATTCGAGCCGCACCTGCTCGAAGCGCACGCCCGAGTAGAGCGTGGGCGCGTTGAACTGGATCGTCCCGTTCACCGAGGTCTTCACCGGGCAGGAAAAAACCTCGCCGTCGGGGATGTTGCGGTCGCCCTTGCACATCTTCGCGCCGATGCCCTTGATGCTGAAACGGAGGTCCGTGCCGGGCCCCTGGATCCGAACGCGGTCGGCCTTCTTCATGCGGCGCAGGAGGGGCTCCATGGCGCGGGCCATGCGCGGGTAGTTCATGGTGCAAACGTCGAAATAGAGATCCTCGAAGGCCTCGGTGCTCATGCCGGCGGCCTGGGCCATGCTGGGCGAGGGCCAGCGCAGCACCACCCAGCGCGTCTTGTTCACGCGGTAGTTCAACACCGGCCGCAGCGTCTTGGAATAGACGCGCATCTTCTCCCCCGGCACATCCGACGACTCGCTGGCGTTGGGCGAGCCGCGCAGAGCGATGTAAGCCTGGACCTTCTTCATGCGGTGCAGCTCGAGGTCGCGAACCAGGGCCGCATGGCGGGGGCCGGTCTCGCGCACCACCTCGCGGCTGACGCGGCCGTGCTTCACCTCGACCAGGGGGATGCCCCCGGCTTCGCGGATGCAGCGCATGAGCTGGACGGTGAATTCGTCCGGAATGTCGATGGCCTCGATAAGCGCCACGTCGCCCTTGCGGACGCGGGTCGAATAGTCCACCAGGAGTCTGGCCAGTTTGAGATAGCGCGGGTCGGTCATAGGTCTTTGTATGCGCGGCTAAGGTAATCGCCCCCGGGCGATTGTCGAGCCCGGCTCGAGGCCGCCGCCCCGGCGCGCGCAAATCGCGGCTTCCCCCGCCGGGGGTTTG
>JAKLEJ010000570.1 GCA_022711695.1 Verrucomicrobiota bacterium
GGAGATTACGGATGACGCCGAATGGAAGGCCATCCAGCCTCTCATTCAAAAAGTCATGGATGCGCGCATGGCTGCCATGAGCGGGATGGGGCGGGGGATGTTCGGTCGCGGCGGCGGCCCCGGCGGCCCCGGCGGACAGGGCGGGCAGGGCGGGCAGGGCGGAGGCGACCGCCAGGGCCGCGGTTTCGGACAGGCCAATCCTGAGGCGGAAGCGCTCCAGAAGGCCATCGATTCCAAGGCTTCCGGCGCCGAGCTCAAGAACGCGCTCCAGAAATTTGTGGATTCGCGCAAGCAAAAGCAGGCGGCGCTCGAGAAGGCGCAAGGAGACCTGCGCAAGGTTCTGACGCCCCGCCAGGAAGCCATCCTGACGGCCTCGGGCATGCTCTAAGCATCCAAAGGGTCTCACCGAAGGGACGGGGCGGCGCCTGACCGGGCCCGCCCCGGCTCCTCGGGCGCGGCTCTGTCTCCTAAGAAACGGGTGGTTTGTTCGCCATGACTGAATCGACTCCTCCGTCCTCGCTGGCGGGTTCCCTGATCGAGCGGATGGTTGCCGCCAAGCAACTCTCGGCGCTGGATGCGGCGGCCCTGGTTCGACAAGGCCAGGCCCCGGGCAAAACGCCGGTCCAGACCGAGGAGGAGGTCCTCCGCTGGCTGGCGGCCGAGTACGGTCTGGCCTTCACGACGCTCGAGGACGCCGAGCCGGACCGGCAACTGCTCTCGCTGTTCCCGGCCCGCCTCCTTCTTAAGGAGGAGTTGCTGCCGCTGCGCCGCGTGAACGGCGCCGTCGAAGTGGCGACCAGCCGCCTCTTTGCCACCCAGGGGCTCGACGCTCTCAAGAGCCTGACCGGCCTGAACCTCAAGCCGGTGCTGGCTTCGACCGAAGCGATCCAGCGCGAGATGAAGAAGCGCCTGGGCGTGGGCGCGGACACCATCGACACCCTCGGCGAGGAGGGCGGCTTCCAGGTGGTGGACGATGGAGCGGAGGACGACACCAACCTGGACAGCGCCGCCGAGGACGCGTCCATCATCCGCTTCGTCAACCAGGTCCTGCGCGACGCCATCGAGTTGAGGTCGTCGGACATCCACCTCGAGCCGTTCGAGGACGAGTTTCGCATCCGCTACCGCATCGACGGCTCGCTTCAGGAGGTGCCGGTGCCGGCGCAACTCAAGCGGTTCCAGCCGGCCATCGTTTCGCGCATCAAGATTCTCAGCCACCTCAACATCGCTGAAAAGCGCCTGCCGCAGGATGGCCGCATCAAGATTCGCATCGACGAGAGCGAGGTGGACATCCGGGTGTCGGTGATCCCGATGCTTCACGGCGAGGCGGTGGTGATGCGTCTGCTGCGCCAGAACTCGACCCTGCGCGGCATGCGCGAGCTGGGCATGGATTCCCGCGAGGTGGATTGCTTCCGGCGGGTGCTGGAGATGCCGCACGGCATCATCCTGGTGACCGGGCCGACGGGCAGCGGCAAGACCTCCACCCTTTACACCGCCCTGAACACCATCAACGACGCGGTGCGCAAGATCATCACCATCGAGGATCCCGTCGAATACCAGCTCAAGGGGGTCAACCAGATCCAGGTCTCCGAAAAGGCCGGACTGACCTTCGCCCGGGGACTGCGGTCGATCCTGCGCCACGATCCGGATGTGGTGCTGATCGGGGAAATCCGCGACCAGGAAACGGCCCAGATTGCGGTGCAGGCCTCGCTGACCGGGCACCTGGTCTTCTCGACGCTGCACACCAACGACGCTCCCGGCGCCCTCACGCGGCTGGTGGACATGGGGGTGGAACCCTACCTGGTGGCCTCGTCGTTGGAGGCGGTGCTGGCGCAGCGCCTGGTGCGCGTGCTGTGCACGCACTGCAAGCAGGTGGACGATTCGCCCGCGGCCCAGGCCTTCAAGCTCCAGGTGGGCATCCCCGCCGACACCATCATCTACCGCTCCGTGGGCTGCCGGCAGTGTCGCCAAACCGGTTTTTTTGGCCGCCACGCCATCTTCGAGTGGATGGACAGCGACAACGAAATCCGCCAGTTGATTCTCAAGAACGCCTCGAGCGATCTCATCCGCGACGCCGCCCGCCGCGCTGGGATGCGCACCCTGGCTGAAGACGGCTGGCGGCTGGTGCGGATGGGCATTACCACCGTCGAGGAAGTGCTCAGCGTGACCACGGCCAAGGAGGTTGCGCGCACCACTCGCAACGAATCGCTCGACGGAGTGGCCCCGATCGAGTCCCTGGCCAGCCTGGTGGTGGCCGGGTCCTGAACCGCTGAGCGATGCCCCTCTACCAATACAAGGCGCTGAAGGCCGGCGGCGGATTCGCAGAAGGCTCGCTCGAGGCCGCCGGCCGCGCCGAGGCCTTCCGCCAGATCGAGGGGTTGGGCCTGCGCCCCGTCAACCTTTCCGAAAAAGCCGCCGCGGCCGCCGCTCCCTCGGCGTTTTCCCAGACCCTGGGTTCGTTTTCGTTTGGCAAGAGCTCGGAGCGGGTGTCGCCTCGGGTGATCGAGAACTTCACCCGGCTGCTGTCGAGCCTGCTGGCGGCCGGCGTGCCCCTGAGCCGGGCGCTGGTGATCCTCTACCGGGAAGCGGCCAATCCCGCTGCCGCCGCCAAGTGGAAAGAGGTTCATG
>JAKLEJ010000571.1 GCA_022711695.1 Verrucomicrobiota bacterium
CGAGGAGGTGGCTCGCCAATACGGCAAGGAGCTGGAGCGGCCGTGGGGAAGCTTCCTGATCGAGCAGGACATCTATTCACGGCGCTGGAGCGATTATCTGGTTGAGGTGGTGGGCGCGTGGCCCGGCAGCCAGTCGCGCCGGCAGCGGGAGGTCGAAGCGGTTCAGTTCCCCGCGACCGATCCACGGGCGCAGTTGGCGGAATGGCGGGCGCTCTTTCCCGGGTGGGAGCCCGAAGCGGTGTTTCCCGACACGTTCAGGCTGACGGCGGAAGGGCGGTTCGGACAAGGGCTGGAGTTTGACCCTGCGCCGCAGCCGCCGGCGTGGTTCACGGGGCTTTCCTCCGCGCAACGGGCGGCCTGGGACGCGCTCAAAGCCGCCGCCGCCGGAGCGGGCGTGGAGGAAATCGAGCAGCGCATCGCGCAGTTCCAGGAAACCGGCCCGGAGTCGGAAGCTGGCCTGAATGCGGCGTTCCTCGGCTTGCGCAGCCGGTTGACGCGGCTGCCCCCGGCGGAGGCGGTGGCCGAGGCGCTGCGCGCGGCCCGGGAGAATCGCGAGACGTTGTCCGAGGCCGGCCTGCCGCTGGCGAACCTGGCGTTCGGAGAGGCGCTGCGCTACGCGCGGTCTGCCGGGCCATCCGAGGCGCTTTGGGAGGCGATTCCCGATCAGGTCCTGCGCGCGCCCAGCCCGTTGATTCCGGCGTTGCTGGATCAACTGGGGGAAATCGCCGGCACAAACTCCGCCCTGCAAGAGAGCGTGGCGGCCTGGCGCACGCTTTGGGGCGCCCGCCTCAAGCTGCATGACATCGCAGAAGAGATCCGCCAAACCGGCAAGCTGCGGGGCATCACCACGGCCAACTTCTGGATCGAGCGCGGCCAGACCCGCTGGCTGTGCATTCTGAACCCCGGGCGAAGCTGGACCCTGACGCCCGCCGGCCAACGCATGGTCGAGTCCGCCAACGAGGTTTGGACGGCAGTGCGGTTCCTGCCCAAATCGGTGGCGGAGCAGGCGCTGGCGCGGGCGTTGGAGAACTCGCATGTGAAACTGCCCAGCTACCTGGGCCTGGCGGTGTGGCTGGAGAGCGAGCCCTTGGCGCTGCCAGCGCGCTGGTCGCCGGGCCGGGGCACCAACGCACCACCTCTCATGCTGGCCGAGGCCAGTGGAAGCCTTTCGGCCCCCGGCAAGCTGCAGCAGGCTCCCGGGGAACCGGAGATTGATTACGAAGGATACCCCAGCCGCCCGCGGTTCGTGTTGCAGCTCTATGTGGCCGACCAGGCGCTGATGCTCTCCGCTTATCGGCGTCACGCGCTGCTGCTGGCCGGGTTGGTGGGCGCGTCAGCCCTGGCCGCCCTGATTGGCGTGGCCGCCTCCTGGCGCGCCTTCCGGCGTCAACTGCGCCTCAACGAGCTGAAGAGCAACTTCGTCTCCAGCGTCTCGCACGAGTTACGCGCGCCCATTGCGTCGGTGCGGCTGATGGCTGAGAGCCTGGAGCGGGGCAGAGTGCCCGAGACACCCAGGCAGCAGGAGTATTTCCGCTTCATCGTCCAGGAATGCCGCCGCCTCTCGGCGCTGATCGAGAATGTGCTGGACTTCTCGCGCATCGAGCAGGGCCGCAAGCAGTATGATTTCGAGGCTACTGACCTGCTCGCCCTCACCCAGCAGACCGTGAAGCTGATGGACACCTACGCCGCCGAACGCGGCGTTAAGCTAGTTCTCCGGCTTCCCGACTCAGCCAATGAGCAGCTGGGAGCGCGGACATTCCTGTCCGCTTCCGGCCCCCTGAACACCGAGGCGGACAGGAATGTCCGCGCTCCGGTATCCGGGATGGCAGACGGCAAGGCGCTGCAGCAGGCCCTCGTCAACCTCATTGACAACGCCCTCAAGCACTCGCCCAAGGGCGACACGGTAACAGTAGGACTCGAAGTGCGGAATGCGGAGTGCGGAGTGCGGAGTGAGGGGAACAAAGGCCCGCTGCACGCCGCACGCACCACGCACTGCGCACCACGCCTTCTGCTCTGGGTCGAGGACCACGGCGAAGGCATCCCGGCCTCCGAGCACGAGCGCATCTTCGAGCGCTTCTACCGGCGCGGCTCCGAGCTGCGGCGCCAGACCCAGGGGGTGGGAATCGGGCTGAGCATCGTGAAGCACATCGTCGAGGCGCACGGCGGCAGGGTGATGGTCCGCAGCGCCCCCGGCCAGGGCAGCCGGTTCACCATTGAACTGCCGGCTTCAAACGCAATCACGAGGCCACAATGAGCGCCAGCCCGCCAACCCGCGCCTTCCTTCCCGCTGACGCCGCCGTTCACACCTTATGGAACGAATACTGATCATCGAAGACGAACTGCCCATGCGCACCGTCCTGCAGGATGTGCTGGCTGGAGAGGGCTACCGCGTGCTGACGGCGGCCGACGGCGAGAGCGGCCTCCAGCGGGCCATTGAGGAAAAGCCTGACCTTATCCTGTTGGACATCATGATGCCCAAGCTCGACGGCTACGCGGTCTGCGCCGAACTGCGCCGGCTCTCCAATCCAGTGCCAATCCTCATGCTGACCGCCAAGGGACAGGTGGAGGACCGCGTGCAAGGGTTGGATGCGGGCGCGGATGACTACCTGGTCAAGC
>JAKLEJ010000572.1 GCA_022711695.1 Verrucomicrobiota bacterium
CCGAGGATGCGGGCGTGGATGACGCCAGCCAGGGTCTCGAAGGCAATCGGACCCGAGTCGCCCGTCAACCGCTGCACGAACCGGGCGAAACAGCGGGCGCCGTTGCCGCACATCTCCGCAACGCTGCCATCGCTGTTGAAAAACTGCCAACTCCAGTCGGCCTTGCCGCTGCGGCAGGGCTCCAGAAGCATCAGGCCGTCGGCGCCGATGCCCTTCTGGCGATGGCACAGGCGGGCCACCTGGGCTGGCGACAGGCGGAGGGTCTGGGCGCGATTGTCCGCGAGAATGAAGTCATTCCCGGCCCCGTTCATCTTCACAAAATCCAGCCGCATGAAGTGGGAACCTAACGTGCGGCTTCCAAACTGCAAGGGCCAAAGTTCAACATTGCTTCCCGGCGGGGGCGGGCGATAATGCGCGGGCAGACATGAACGAGTGGAACATCCAGAGCCGGGCGCGCCAATGCCAGGCCTGTGGGAAGGCGTTCGCCGACAAACAGCCCTACCACACCCTGCTGCTGGACGAAAAATCCGACTATCTGCGGCTGGACGTGTGCGAGTCCTGCTGGAAGAACCAATACAGCCAGGGGGCTCAGGAGCGCAAAGGTTTCGTCTCTTGCTGGCAGGGCGTCTATGAGGCGCCGCCGGCCGCGCCCCCCGATCCGATTCGCCGGGAAACTGCCGAGACCCTCCTGCGCAGGATCATCGAGGCGAACGATCCCAAGTACGCCGCCGCTTCGTTCATTCTCGCCGTCATGCTGGAGCGCAAGCGTCTCCTCAAGGTCAAGGAGCAAATCCAGGGCGAAGGCCGGCGCGCGTTCGTCTATGAGCAGCCCAAGACCGGCGATCTGTTCACCATTCCCGACCCCCAACTGCAGTTGAACCAGTTGGAGCAGGTGCAGCGGGACGTGGCTCAGCTCCTCGAACACGGCCTGCCCGGCGCGCCCGCGGAGGCGCACGACCCTGAAGCGCCGTCCGGGGTCTTGCCCGCAGAACCCGCCACGGCCGCGGCCGCCCCCTCGCCCCCGGACCCGGCCGCCGACCCGGCTGCCGCCGCCGGCTGAACCTTCCGGAATCCCTCGTGTCAGATCTGGACGCTCTGCAAGCTCGAATCGGGTGGACCTTCCGGGATCCGCGATGGCTGCGGCTGGCGCTCACTCATCCTTCTCTCACGCACGGCCAGGAGGAAAGCCAGCAGCATAATCAGCGCCTGGAATTTCTGGGCGATGCGGTCCTGAGCCTGATCCTGACCCGCGAGCTCTACGAGCGTTTTCCCCAGGTGGGCGAAGGCCCGCTCACCAAAGCCCGCGCCCAACTGGTGAACCGCCGCGCCCTGGCCGAACAGGCGCGCCGGTTGGAGTTGGGCAGGTGCCTGCTGATGAGCCCGGGCGAGGAGGCCAATGGCGGACGGCAGCGGCCGTCGGCGCTGGCGGACGCCTTCGAAGCGCTGGCCGGCGCGATCTTCATGGACGGGGGGCTCGAGCCGGCCCAACGTTTCGTGCTCGGCTGCTTCGAGCGGCAGTGGAACGGCTTTGCCGCCATCCCCCGGCAGGAGAATCCCAAAGGCGAGTTGCAGGAGCTGCTGCAGGCCCGCAGCGCGCACGCGCCGCGTTACGTCACCACGGGAGCCACAGGTCCCGATCACGACCGCCTCTTCGAATGCGCGGTCGAGCACGAGGGAGTCGAGCTTGGCCGCGGAGTGGGCAAGAGCAAGAAAACCGCGGAAAGCCAGGCCGCTCGCGTGGCCTTGGAGCGGGTTCGCGCCCAGTTCCCCGCCCGTCCGCCCGAACCCCCTCCGCCCGCATCGGTGCCGGCCGCCCCCAATCCTTGAATTGCTTATGAACGGAACCGAACGAGTCCTGGCCTGCCTGGCGGGCCAGTCCACAGACCGCCTGGCCTTCATGCCCATCACCATGATGTTCGCCGCCAGGCAGACGGGAGTGAAGTATGGCGCCTACGCCGCCGATCACCGTGTGCTGGCCGAGTCCCAATTGCGCATCGCCGAGCGCTTCGACATCGACCACGTCTCCGTCATTTCCGATCCCGCGCGCGAAGCCGCCGATTGCGGCGCGAAGATCGAGCTGTTCGAGGACCAGCCCCCCGCCCTCGTCGAGACCGAGGCCCGGTTGGGGGTGAAAGCCGATCTGGCCCGCCTGACGTGCCCGGACCCGCTCGGCGGAGGACGGATGACCGACCGCGTGCGAGGCGCGGCCCTGCTCAAGGAGAAGGTTCGCGGAGACCGTCTCCTGGAAGGCTGGATCGAAGGACCCTGCGCGGAAGCGGCTGACTTGCGGGGCATCAACGCCCTGATGCTCGATTTCTTCGACGATCCGTCGTTTGTGCGGGATCTGTTCGAGTTCGTGCTGGACATGGAACTGCGTTTTGCGCGCGCCCAGGTCGAAGCCGGCGTCAACCTCATGGGGGTGGGCGACGCGGCCGCGTCGCTGGTGGGACCGGCCCTCTACGAGGAGTTTGTCTGGCCTTACGAGAAGCGGATGGTGGAGGCGCTCCACGCCATGGGCGCGAAGGTGCGGCTGCACATCTGCGGCAACACCCGATCCATTCTGGCAGCAATGGGGCGACTGGGCTGCG
>JAKLEJ010000573.1 GCA_022711695.1 Verrucomicrobiota bacterium
CGCTGCTGCCGAAGGCGAAGACGGTCCAGGTCAGTTGCGCCACCGGCCAGGGGCTGGAAGCGCTCAAGGACGCCATCCGCCACTCGGTCTGGTCCGGCGAGATCCAGGCGGAAATGTTGCAGGTGACCATCAATGCCCGGCACCAGGACGCCCTGCGGCGGGCGCGCGCGGCCGCGGAACAATCGCGCGCCGCCCTGCAAGCGGGCGAGTCGCTCGAGCTGGCGGCCATGGACCTGCGCATCGCCGTCAACGCCATCGGCGAGATCGTCGGCAAGACCACCACGGAGGACTTGCTGGATGCGATCTTCAGCCAGTTCTGCATCGGCAAGTGAAGCGGGCGCGGCCCCCCGATCCCGGGCTGTCCGCTTCGCGCCGGGATCCGTCCCGCCGCCGCGAGGCCCCTCTTACTTGGTTTCGCGCTGGTTCACCGCGGATAGGATGGCTTGGCGGTCCCGATCGTGGGCCAGCTTGCTCAACTGGTTCATGATGGTTTGCTTGGCGGGCGGGCAAAACGCCGGATTCTGAATCAGCGCCAGCAGCACGGCCACCTTGCTGTTGTCGAAATCCAGCTTCTTGAAGGCCGCGTTTGCCAGGTGGACCTGGACGGGCGGGGCCAGGTTGGGCCGCTGCGCGATGGCCTGAAGGGCGTCGCGCCGGGCGTTGTCCATGGAGAGGCCCGTGGCGGCGTCCACCTCGGCGATGGCCGCCTGGTCGCCCGGTTCGCTGGCCACGATGACCACGGGCGCGGCCGGAGGCGGCTTGCTGTCGCGGTTGCCGATGGAGATGCCCACGCAGCCGCTCAAGCACACCGCCGCCGCCATTACTGCTCCTGCGAAAAACGATCGTTTCATGAACTTGCTCCTTTCTGCTGTCCTTTTGTCGTTGCCGGAGGATTGGACGCAGGGGGTGGGAGCCTATTCATCGGCCCCGGGCGCGCCATCGAGCCGTCGGCGGAGGATGGGTCTTGTCAGGATAAGCGGCGTGTCATCAGTGTTTTGGATGACGGTTCTTCCGCAACCCGAACTTCTTCGGAAGCAATTCGGGTTAGCGATACCCCCAGCCGAAGCGGCTGGAGACGGGCCAATAGACGAACCAGGCCTTGCCGATGAAGTCCTCGCGGGGGACGCCGCCCCAGTAGCGGGAATCGAGGCTGCTCATGGTGTTGTCGCCCATCACCACGTAATGGTTGGGGGGCGCCACGAACTCGGCTTCGTTGGCGAAATTCTCGATGCCCACATGGCCAAAGTATTCGTTGGGCGTGTAGGTGGGATGATACCCGTAAAGATTCTCGAAGTGGGGGGTGCTGGGCGGCAGCTCGCGGCCGTTGACCTCGAGGCGGCGGTTGCGGGTGATGCGCAGCTTCTCGTCGCTCAGGCCGACCAGGCGCTTGATGTAGAACTGGTCCTGCGGGACGTTGATGTGCTGGATGTGGCGCGTCTCGAAGACCACGATCTCGCCGCGCTGCGGCCGGCGGAAATTGTAGGTCATGCGATCGACGAAGAGATGGTCCCCGCTGACGCTGCGCATCTTGATGATGTCCTCGCCTTTCTTGAAGACCCTGGGGTTAAGGTCGCCGCCGGCGGTGACCAGGCCGGCGCGCTGGAACAGGCCGTCCGTGGGGAACCAGACCGTGTAGGGCTTGGGATCGTTCCCCAGCCAGAAGCGCTGCTTGAGGTCGAAGATCAGGAATCGGGCGGGGCGCCGCTCAACTTCGCGGACCGCGCCATCGCCACGGGCGACGACATGGGTGTAGCCGACGCCGCTGGCCCAGAAGCCGCCCAAGCGCCGGAGCAGGCTGGGGATCTCGAAGTCCGGCTTGGGGTCGAGGTTGTCCTGCGCGACCCCACTGTTTTGAAAGTTGGGATTGGAGGTGATGCCCCAGAGGGTGGGCTGCATCGAGCCGGTGGGAATCTTGAACGGCTGCAGGAAGAAGGTGCGGATGGCCATGGCCACGGCGATCGCCACCAGCAGGACCTCGACATTTTCCCGGATGCCCTGGTTGGGATAGGGCCGCAGCCACTTGTTGGCCGACTTCTCCAGTTCGGCCATGCCGGCCTCGATGGCCGCCTTGTCCCCCGTGAAACACACCGCGCGCAGCTCGTCCATGGACTGGCGGAGGGCGGCCGCCGCCTGGGCCGACAGGAGGTCGCGCTGGGCGCGCAGCAGTTTGTCCACATGCTTGCGCATCTGCAGGGCATGGCGCACGGCGCCGGAGAAGAACCATTTCCAGAACAGGCTGCCGGAGGCCGAGGCGGGCCGGGGCGCGGGGAAAGCGGGCGCGGCCGGGGGTTGCGGATCGCGCGACGGAGGCGGGGGGGGCGTCTTCATGCTTTGAGGACTTCGATGAAGGCTTCCTGCGGGATATGGACGGCGCCCACGCTCTTCATGCGCTTCTTGCCCTCTTTCTGCTTCTCCAGGAGCTTGCGCTTGCGGGACACGTCGCCGCCGTAGCATTTGGCGGTCACGTCCTTGCGGTAGGCTTTGACGGTTTCGCGGGCGATGATCTTGCCGCCGATGGCGGCCTGGATGGCGACCTGGTATTGCTGGCGCGGAATCACCGTCTGCAACTTCGCCGCCAGCGCGCGGCC
>JAKLEJ010000574.1 GCA_022711695.1 Verrucomicrobiota bacterium
GATGCCGCGGCAAGGTTCGCCCCGAGCCGGGCGAGCGGTTCACCGAAACTGCCCCGAAGACCCCGCGGCCGGTTCCGGGACCGAGCGCCCGGCCAGGATCGCCACCAACAGAAGCAGGTGACCGACCGCTCCCATGGCCGAATTGGCGAAGGCAAACGCCGAAAAGGCCCAAACGCGCTGGGCGCGGTCACCGTCCTGAAAGACCCATTGCTGCAGGAAGGCCTGTCCCACGGGACTCACAATGTAAACCAGGAACAAGAGCCCAAAGCCCAACAGGCCCCAGATGGCCCCGCTGGACGCCCGTCGCCACAGCACGATCAGCACCACGGCGGCTACAAAGCAGACGACCAGGTTCGGCAGGTAAACCGGCAGGGTCGAGAGGAGGATTCGGAATGGGTCGATGTTTTGCATAAGTGAATGTGGGTTGCAGTCTGAAAACCGCAAGTCCTGCGATAGCCGCCGGTGGGACGCAACCTAACCACAGCGGCCTCCCGCCGTTGCGCCCGGGCAGGACTCGCTCCAATTCCTGCCCTGCTCAATCGTGAGGGCGGCCAGGCAGGGAGACATGACCGGAGGGTAAAGACATCCTCCGGGGCGCGCAAGGCGCAACTGGCGCCACGAATCCGGGCGTGACCTCGCTGGGGCAAAGCGGCGACCGCCACGTCCCCATGCGCAGCCGGCTGGCGGCGCGGGGGATGGGCGGATTCGCCTCATCGGGCCTGCGCGCACAGGGACAGATTTGAACATGGACAAACCGAGGCAAGGCGGGTTTGAATCCGGGGCTGTGACAAGTGCGCCAAACAAGTGCCTGGTAACGGGGGCGGCCGGCTTTATCGGCAGCCACCTGGTGGATCGACTGCTGGAGCGCGGCCAGACCGTGGTGGGCCTGGACAACCTGAAGCTGGGGACCCTCTCGAACCTGGCCCGCGCCCGGGAGAACCCCCGGTTCCGCTTTTTCCAGGCCGACGTGAACGACACCGCGGCGGTCTCGCGGCTGCTGGCGGCGGAGTCCGCAAGCGGCCCCTTTGCCATGGCGTGGCACCTGGCTGCCAACTCGGACATCCGGGCGGGCGTGGTCGATCCGGACGTCGATTTGCGCGACACGTTTCTCACCACCCACAACCTGCTCAAGGCGCTGCGCGAGCACCGCATCCTGCGCGTGGCCTTTGCCTCCACCTCGGCCATCTACGGCGTGCACCCGGCCAAGCTGACCGAAGACCTGGGGCCGCTCTTCCCGATTTCGAATTACGGGGCCATGAAGCTGGCCTCCGAGGCGGCGCTGTCCGCGGCCCTGGAGAGTTTTCTCGAGCGGGTCTGGATCTTCCGCTTCCCGAACGTGGTGGGCAGCCGCGCCACACATGGGGCCATTTATGATTTCGCCCGCAAGCTCAAGGCGAATCCGGCCGAGCTCGAGGTGCTGGGCGACGGCACGCAGGAGAAGCCCTACTTCCATGTGGCCGACCTCGTCGAGGCCATGCTCTTCATCGTGGAGCGGGCGTCCGAGCCGCTGAACTATTACAACATCGGGACCGCCGACAGCGTGACGAGCGTGCGGCAGATGGCCGAAGCCGTGGTGCGGGAAATGGCCCCCGGGGCCAAGATTCGCTACACCGGCGGCAGCAAGGGCTGGGTGGGAGATGTGCCCCGCTTCAGTTATTCGGTGGAAAAACTCCGGCGGCTCGGGTGGTCGCCCCGCCTCACGTCCGACCAGGCGGTGGAGCGCGCCGTGCGGGAGATTGTGCAGGAAACGCAGGCGGGATGAGTCGCCAGTTGATCATCCTGGCCGGAGGCAAGGGATCGCGCCTGCAGGACCGGCTCGGCGACCTGCCCAAACCGATGATCCCGATCAGGGGCAAGCCGCTCCTGGAGCACCAGGTCGAGCTGGCCCGGCGCCACGGCTTCACCGATCTGCTCTTCTTTGTCTGCCACCGCGCCGAAACGATCGAAGGGCATTTCGGAGATGGCTCGCGCTGGGGGGTGCGCATCCGGCACATCCTCGAACGCGAGCCGCTGGGGACGGCCGGGGCGGTGCTGGCGGGCTTCGAAGCCCTGGCGGAGCGCTTTGCGGTGATGTATGGCGACACCATGGTGAACGTGGACCTGGACCGCCTGTGGCAAGCCCACCTGCGCGCCAGCGCCCAGGCCACCCTCCTCCTCCATCCCAACGATCATCCCCTGGACTCGGACCTGGTCGAAACCGGCCCCGATGGGACGATCCTGGCGTTCCACAATCGCCCGCACCCGGCGGGGGCCTGGCGGCAGAACCTGGTCAACGCCGGGCTCTACGCGGTCGAGCGCAAGGCGCTCGAGCCCTTCCGCGGCGGCCCGGGGGGCGTCCAGCTCGATTTCGGCAAGGACCTCTTTCCCGATCTGCTGCGGCGCGGCGGCCGCCTGCTGGGCTATTCCAGCCCCGAATATATCAAGGACATCGGGACACCACAGCGCTACGACCGGGTCTGCGCCGAATTCGCCAGCGGAGTGGTGCAGCGCAGTTCGCTGGCCACGCCGCAACGGGCCGTCTTCCTGGACCGCGACGGCACGCTGGTCGAGGAAGTCAGCGAACAGGGTCTGAGCCAGCCGG
>JAKLEJ010000575.1 GCA_022711695.1 Verrucomicrobiota bacterium
CGCTGAGCAGAACCTGGTCGCCGGGTCTTATCAAGACTCCCAGCCAGGCGCGCACAAAGTCGGGCTCGAGATTGGGCAACATCCCGTAGAAGGCGAACACCCGGGCGTGGTCTGGCGGGACGATCCGTGAGAGCAGGTCAGGCAAACCTGCGGCGGCGGTCAGGTCAGCCGCCACGGGTTGGCAATCGAGGCCGGGCGCAGCGGCACGGGCGGTGGCGGCCGCGGCCAGCACCAGCGGCAGACTGGCATCCACCGGCACATAGGCTGCCGGATGTCCCGCCTGCCGCACTTGCCGCAAGAGCGCCGCCTCCTTCTGCCCGCCTCCGCAGCCCAGGCCGATCACGGTGGCGGGCCCTGGCCGGAGACGGGCGGCCGCTTGGGCCGAGGCTCTCTCGTATATGGCGGCCCCTTCGGCATCCCGGCGCGCCGGGGAATAGCGCTCGTGCAGCGCCATCCAGCGTCGCGCTTGTTTGGGCGACTCGTAGAGGAACCGCGGCGCCAGGTCCCGCCGCCGGAGCGACTCCTCCAGGGCGGCCGCCCACGCCGCCGCCGACAGACTGTCATGAACGTGAACGCTGGAGAACATGGCTCTGAAACAGGGATTGCGATTAGGGCCGGGAGAGCCCGACGGTGTCCGCGGCGCTTGGGCCGCATTGGGAGGCAGGGCCGGTTCTCGAGCGCATGCGCGCAGGGTGGCAAGCCGGGGCGGCCTGGCAAGGGCAAAGCGTTTCGCTCCGCCCTGGAGTGCGCGGCATTCGGGTCATTTGCCGTAAACCTCGACCCGCTGGAGGAGCATGGGGGCGGGCCGCGCGGGAGCGGTTTCCAGCTTCAGATATCGGGCCGGCCGGCCCGGCGTCTCCGCGCCAGCTCGCACGCTCGTCACCGGCGCCTCCCAAACCTGCTGCCACCCGGGGGCGGTCCACACCCGGCTCCATTGCAGGCCGTCCTCGGACACCGAGAGGGCGAGCCCTTCGGTTCGCCGTTCGCCAGGACGGTTCTCGATGACCAGGGCGGTGACGTTGACGACTCTGCCGAGGTCGATCCGCACCCAGGGATTCGTCTCGTCGCCGGTGTGAAAAGCGAAACCGCGGTCGGCTTTCTGGCCGCGGAAGAGCTTGCTGTGATCGGCGGCCCGGTCATGAGCGCTCGGGGAGCTCATCGTAAAGGTGGCGTTGTCGCTGATCCGGCGGCCGTAGGTCGCTTCGTCCTCAAAGCGCGACCGCAGGGCGCCGACTTGCTGGCCACGCCGGACGGGCTGGTCGAGCGCCAGTTCGATCACGGTGACGGGGTTTTCCCGCTGAGCGGCAGGGATCGTCAGATCCACCCCGCGCGCGGTTTGGGAGAAGGCGACCTCGGCGCCCCCTGGAAACAGGCAGGCCCTGGCGATCTTCTGGGGAAGGGCGGCGAGGCGGAGTGTGTCGCCAGGCCAGTCGAAGACGTGGAGAAAGACCTTGCTCCCGCGATGGGTGCTGCCGCCCCATTTGCCGTTGGTGAACGGGCCGCCCCGCGTGCCGTAGAGGGCGCCTCCGTGCCTCTTGAGCCAGGCCCCCATCCCTTTGGCAATGGAAACTTCCTCCGGGCGAAACTCGCCGAACTGGTCCGGTCCGAAGTTCAGCAGCAGGTTGCCGCCCCCGGAAGCCGTGCTCGCGAGCATGCGGATGCACTCATCGAGCGGGCGGGTCTTGCCGCTGCTGCGGTACGACCATCCGTCGCCCTGCGGCGTGGGCGAGAGAATCATGCAGGACTCCCAATCGTTCTGGAGGTTCATCGCGCCGATGTGCTGCTCCGGGGTGTCAAAGTCGCCGTCGGTCATCTTGCGGATCTCCGGCGTCACCGGACCGCGATCCTCCGGCGAGGCCGGTCCGCAGAAGCGCGCGGCGCGGTTGTTCACCAGCAGACCGGGCTGGAGGCGGTACATCATGGCGAAGAGCTGGTCGAAGCGCCATCTTCCCCAGTCGCGCCCGCCCACGTGATCGAACCACATCACGTCGATCTTTCCGTAGCGGCTCAGCAGTTCTTCGACCTGGCCGCGATACCAGGCGTCATAGGCGGCGTTGTCCCCCGCGAGGTAATCGGGGTGGAACCAATCGCGTGTCGAGTAGTAGAGACCGGCCTTCATGCCATGCTTGTGGCAGGCGTCCACAAACTGCTTCACGATGTCCCGTCCGTAGGGCGAGGCCATGATGTCGTAGTCGGAAAGCTTCGAGTCGAACTGGGAGAAGCCGTCGTGGTGTTTCGCGATCAGCACCATGTATTTCATGCCGGCCTCCTGCGCCAGCCGCACCCAGGCGTCGGCGTCGAACCGCGCCGGGTTGAAGCGCTTGAAATAGTTGTCGTAGTCCGGGTCGCCGGTCCGCGGGGTCTGCCGGCCATTGATGTCCCAGGGGCGGTTGGCGCGGCGCCCCCAGCCGATCTCGCGGTCGCCCACCGTGCAAGGGCCCCAGTGGATGAACATGCCGAACTTGGCGTCGCGGAACCACTGCAGCCGGGCGTCGCGCTGCTGGACCGTTTCGCGAAGCTGCGGCACAGCGCTCAGATCGACCACCTGGTCCTTGCTTGTTTGGGCCGGGGCAA
>JAKLEJ010000576.1 GCA_022711695.1 Verrucomicrobiota bacterium
GTCTGTGATTACCGGTCGTTTCTTCGTCTTCACCCCCACGACGGTAAAGAGAGTGTCGGCCCAAATCCAGAACTTTCTCCTTTCCCCTTTCCCCACAGCCGTTCTTCACGCTCGCAAATCAGCCCTGGCGCGCATCCGCGCGTTGCGCGAGCTGTCCTGTCCGGCCCGCCTCGGAGGGGTTTGGAACGTTCCGAAGTCCGCCTGAGCGTTGCGGGGCGGACTTAGCGAGCCGGCTTGCCCGGCGCAGTGGTTGCGGGGAAGTTGTCGGTGCGGAAGGGGCTGGCGGGAAGGCCCTCGCGATTGAACAGGTTCACCACGGGGAAGTCCGCCCATCCGTAGCGAACGGCCACGGGCTTCGGGACCAGCGGGCTTTCCACCACGACCTTGTCTCCCTCGATGACGGCCTTGGCCCAGATGAACCGCTGGTTCTCTCCGCTGATGGCAAAGCCGGTGAGCGCGCCGCCCCGCGCTTCCAGGCCGCTGCCCGCCTGCTCGAAAGCGAGGACCGCCTTGCCGTCCCGGATTTTCATGGACTTGAAGACGGGTCCGGACGCCACGATCCGGTCGCCGTAGGCGATCTTGCGGGCCTGCAGGGCCAGGCGCGCGCCCACGGGGGCCTTGCGCGCGGGATGAATGTCGTCCTTGTCTCCGACATCGACGATCACCGCGAGGCCGCAGTTCTTCAACACGCGGGTGGCAAGGGCCTGGGCTTCGCGCAGCTCGGCCCAGGCGCTGTTGGTGGGCGCGGCGGTGATCTCTTCGAGCGACCGCTTGCGGCCATGGTCGAAGGGCGCCAATTGCACCCCCAGGAAGGTGAAGTCGCCCGCGTCCCAGTCTTCGCGCCAATTGCGGATCATGTCCGGGTAGAGGCTCCGGTACTGCCAGGCCCGGCCGGCGTTGGACTCGCCCTGGTACCAGAGGGCGCCCCGGATGCCGTAAGGAATCAGCGGCGCGATCATGCCATTGTAGAGTTCGGCGGGTTTCCAGGGCAGCCGCGGGCGTTGCCGGGTGAATTCCTTCGATTCCTTCCGGGCGGCCGCCCGCTCCTGCTCCCAACGCGCCACCGCTTCGTCATGGCGGCGTTTCTGCTCCCAGAAGGCATCCAGGATCCCGGTTTTGTACGCCGGGTTGGCGCCCAGCGCCGCCTCGCTCATCCAGACTTCCGCGGGCGACCCGCCCCAGGAAGTGTGGAGGACTCCCACGGGCGTCTGGAGCGCCTTCTGAAGGTCGCGGCTGAAGTAATACGCCACCGCCGAAAAATTGCTGGTCGTCAGGGGGCCGGCCTCCTGCCACGCCCCCTTGCAGTCGGCCTGCGGCGCGTCGGCCTTCAGCTTGGCCACGTTGAAGTGCCGCACCATCGGGTTGGCCGAAGCCGCGATGTCCGGCCCGGCGTCAAACGACCGGCTCATGGGCCATTCCATGTTAGACTGGCCGCTGGCCACCCAGACTTCCCCCACAAGCACATCGTGGGCCGTCACCGTGTTTCGGCCGGTCGCCCGGAGCGAATCGGGGCCGCCGGCCTTCTCGGCCTTGAGCTTGACCGTCCACCGGCCCGAGGGCGGCGTCTTTGCCGTCGCCTTTTGTTTGCGGAACTCGACGGTGACCTGTTCGCCCGGTTCGGCCCAGCCCCAGACGTGGATGGGCATGCCCTGCTGGAGAACCGCATGATCGCTGAACAGCGCCGGCAGCCGCACCTCGGCCGAAGCCCGGGGCGCCGCCGCGGCCGCGCCCAGCATTGCCAGCGCGAGGGAGACCAGAAACGAGCTCGATTTCATGGGGCTAAAGTCCATCCGAACCCCGCGCCGAGTCAATGCCGAATGCCGCGGAGGCGCTCTTTTCGTTTGCCCGGCGGGGGGGATTCTGGCAGACAAAGCCCGTCTATGGCCATCTATCAGGAAAGTCAGCTCCAGGAGATCTCGAGGATGTTCCACATTTACGGCGAGATTCTTCATGCCGAACCGTGCAAGATCGGGCACATCAACGAGACCTACACGGCCACCTACGACCAGGGCGGCACCCGGGTGCGCTACATTCACCAGAAGATCAACCAGAATGTTTTTCGGGACGCAGACGCGGTCATGGAGAACCTGGTCCGTGTGACCACCCACCTGCGGGACAAGCTGGCCGCGGAGAACTCGCGGGATGTGACGCGCCGGGCGCTGACCCTGGTGCCGGCGCGAACCGGCCAGCCCTTCTACCGAAACGGCAACGGCGACGTCTGGCGGACCTTTGTCTTCATCGAAGGCGTGCAGACGTTCGAGGCCGTCCAGTCCCCCCGCCAGGCCTACGAGGCGGGACGCGCTTTCGGCCAGTTTCAGCGGCTCCTGTCGGACCTGGGCGGCCAGCGCCTCCACGAGACCATTCCCAATTTTCACAACACCCGCCTGCGCTTTTCCGCCCTCCAGCAGGCCATCGAGGAGGATCACTACAACCGGGCCCAGGGCGCCCGGAAGGAGGTCGAGTTTGCCCTGAGCCAGGAGCCGATCGTCGATGTGCTCTTGAGCGCCCTGGCTCGCGGCGAACTGCCCGAGCGTGTCACCCACAACGACACCAAGTTCAACAACGTC
>JAKLEJ010000577.1 GCA_022711695.1 Verrucomicrobiota bacterium
GAGACTCTCCACGCGCACCTTCATGCTGGTGGTAACCTCCGAATGCAGGCGCAACTCCACCTCGTATTCGCCGAGGCCGTGAATCGGCTTCTCGATATGAATCTTCCGTTTGTCGAGGCTGATGTCGAACTGGGTCTTGAGGGCGTCGGCGATGGTCCCGGAAGTGACCGAGCCGAACATCTTGCCGTCCTCGCCGGTCTTGACCTGGACCACCGCGATAAGCTTGGAGATGCTCTTGCCCAGTTCCATCATGCTGTTGAGTTCGTGGGCTTCGCGTTCGGCGCGGCGCTGGCGGAGCACCTCCAGGCGGCGCTTGTTGGCCCCGGTCAGCGGAATCGCCAAACCTTGAGGGAAGAGATAATTGCGCGCGTAGCCGGCGGCGACCTTCACATGGTCGGATTCGGCGCCCAGGCCGACGATGTTGCTGGTGAGAATGACTTCGGTTTTTGCCATAGATTTCGCAGGGTGGATTTTCGATCGGGAAAAATGCGTGTGAGCGGCGGCTCAGAAGGGCACGTCGTCGTCCTCCGGCGCCGGGGCGGCGCCGTTGGCGGCCGCCGGGGCGGGCGGGGGCGCGACCGCCGGGGCGGAACGGCCCGGAGAAACCGGGGCCGGGGCGCCGCCTTCGGCGTTGCGCGAAGGGCTGTCCAGGAAGCTGAAAGATTCGAGGACAACCAGCAGCCGGCTGCGCTTTTGGCCCGTCTGCTTGTCATCCCACTGGTCATACTTGAGGCGGCCTTCCACCAGGAGCGAGCGGCCCTTCTTCAGATACTGGCAGATGACCTCGGCCTGCTGGCCGAAGGCGTCGATGTCAACAAAGGTGGCCTCCTCCTTCTTCTCGCCGGATTCGGTGCGCCAGGTGCGGTTCACCGCCAATCCCAGTCGCGCCACCGCCGTGCCCTTGGGCGTATAGCGGAGCTCGGGATCCCGCGTGAGGTTCCCGGCCAGGATGACCTTGTTGAAATTGGCCATAGAAAGCCTTACTTGTCGGACTTCTTGGGCTCGGGGGCAAGGGTGAACACGGCGCGATAGACGTCCTGGCTGAGGGCGAACTTCGTTCGGAGCTGGGCCACCAGGGTGGGACTGCCCTGGAAGATGACGTTCACGTAGTAGCCCGCGCTGTGCCGCTTGTCGCGCACCCGGGCGAACGGACGTTTCTCCATCTTCTGCACGGTCTCGACCTTCCCGCCCGCCGCCACGATGTCCGCCTCGATCTTGTCGATGACATCCTTGATCCCCTCTTCCTTGCCGGCAGTGTCCAGTATGAACAGACCTTCGTATTTATTCATGTTGCGTCTCGTCTTCGAGGTCCACGACCCCGTTAAAATCATTCATGGCCCGCTGCAGTCCGCGCTCCAGCCAGCATTCGGCCTGCTGGACCGCGCGCTCGGCCACCCGGTCGAACCGCGCTTCTTCCGCGCGGCTGAACTCGCCCAGGACGTGGCCCGTGATCTCACGGCGTCCGTCAGCCCGTCGTCCGATGCCCAGCCGCTGCCGGGCGAAATCGCGCGTGCCCAGGTGCTGGAGGATCGATTCGATCCCGTGGTGTCCCCCGCTGCCGCCGGCGCCGCGCAGCCGGATTTCCCCCAGGGGGAGGTCGGCGTCGTCCACCACCACCAGGAGGCGCTCGGCGGCCACCTGATAATAGGCGCTCACCGCCCGCACCGCCTCGCCGCTCGAGTTCATGTACGAAAGCGGTTCGCACAGCAGCACCCGATGTTCCTGGCGCGTCGTCCGCGCCAGACGGGCGTTGAACTTCCGCTCTAGCGCCCAGTCCGTCTTCCATCGCCGGGCCAGTTCCTCGACGACCCGAAACCCGGCATTGTGCCGGGTAAGAGCGTATTCTTCCCCGGGGTTCCCCAATCCCACAATGAGATGCAAATTCTCCACGCGGGAAGCCCCTGGCCGCCCAGCTTGGAGCTACTTCTTGCCGGCCGGCTTCTTTTCCGGGCCGGCGGCGGCGCCAGCCGCCGGGGCTTTGGCGGCGCCGGCCGCGGGGGCTTTCTCGGCCGCGGGCGCGCCTTTGCCCGGAGCGGCCCTTGCCCGCCGGCTTCTCGGCGGCGCCTTCCTCGCCCTCTTCCTTCTTTTCCTTGATCATCTCGACGTCGCCGACGGTGGCGCCCTCGGCCTCGGCGGCCAGAGCCTGCTCCTGCTCCTCGGTGAGCGGCGCGGCCACGGCCAGAACGGTGAGGTGCTTGTCGCCGAGGATCTCGCAGCCCGGAGGCGGCGCGATCTCGCCGATGTGAATGGCCTTGTTCAGTTCCAGGTGAGTCACGTCCACCCGGAGGGCGTCCGGCAAATCCTTGGGCAGGCAGCGCACGCGCAGCTTGAACATGACGTGTTCAAGAATGCCGCCCGCCTTCACGCCCGCGGCCTCGCCCACGGCTTCCACCGGCACTTTGACGGTGACCTTCTCCGTCTCGGAGACCTCGTGAAGATCCACGTGCACGGGCTTGCCGCTCAGGGGATGGTGCTGGATTTCCTGCACCAGCGCCAACCGCTGCGGCCGGGCATCCTCCTGCACCGCCAGGTCCACCAGGAGAATCTCGGACATCGAGTGA
>JAKLEJ010000578.1 GCA_022711695.1 Verrucomicrobiota bacterium
ACGCACCCTGGCATCCCGTCATCCCATGACGAGCGCCATGGCAGCAGCGATGCGATTTGCGGATTCAGGCGGCGCCTTGGGGCTTCCTCTGGTTCGCGTAGCCTCCCTCTCGAGGTCGGGGGCGACTAGCACGCTTGGCTTTGAGTCCGTCGGCCTCACCAACCACACCCTGCTCGGCTCACCGATTGTCGCCGGAACCTACTCCAGCGTGCCTGGCGCCACGATCACGAACCGGTGCGGAGGGCTTTTTGAAGCAACGGTCACGCATTCGAATTCGCATTACTATTTCAAGGTGAGCGGGCACTGAAGCGGAGTGATCGCCCGCCCTGAGCAGGAGATGTCTGCAAAGCCTAACGGGCGCCCGCCGCGCGGCGTCCTTGTCACTTGCCGGCCCGGATGCAGTAGAGCCGGCTGGCGGAGCGAATCAGCAGACGATCCTCCGCCAGCGCGGGGGTGGCCATGCACATGTCGTCCTCGGCCAGGGCGTTGGTGTGCAGCAGCTCGAACTTGTCGCCAGCGCTGAGCACGTAGCAAACCCCGTTCTCGTTCAGGCAGAAGATGCGGCTGCGCGCAGCCCAGGGCGACGCCGTGAAGGCCACGCCGTCCGGCAGCCGCTGGCGCTCGTAGAGCGCCAGGCCGGTCTTGGCGTTAAAGCAACTGACCAGGCCGCGGTCGTAAAGCACGTAAACGCGCCCGTCGTTATACAGCGGCGAGGGATTGTAGGGGCCGCCCACGGGGTTGGACCAGGCGATGAACTCGTTGCCGGTCTCGCCCTGCTTGAGGGTGATGTCGCCGCTGGCGCCCGGGCGAAGCGCATACAAGGGGCGGGTCTTGTCGCCCACGTAGCCGGAGCTGATGTACAAAAGCCCGTCGCCCGCGCACGGCGTGGGGATGGTGATGCTGGACATGCCGCGCAGCGACCAGAGGAGCTTGCCGTCCAGATCGTAAGCGCGCACGGCGCGGCTCCCGGAGGCGACCAGTTCGACGCGCTGGCCGTTTTCCCAAATGAACGGGGTGGCCCAGTTGCTTTTCTCGTCACGGTTCACGCGCCAGAGTTCCTTGCCGGTCTTGGCCTCGAGGGCGAAGACTTCGGCCTGGTCCTCGTTATCCTGAACGAAGAAGAGCCGCCCGGCGTGCAGGGCGGGCGAGGCCGCCGTGCCCCAACCCAGGCGCATCTTGCGCGGCTCCAGGCGTTTGGACCACGCCTCGCCGCCGTCCAGATTCAGCGCAAACACCCCCACGTTGCCAAAGAGCGCGTACACTCGTTCGCCGTCGGTCACCGGCGTTTCCGCGCCATAGCTGTTCTTGAGATGGATCGGCATCTGGGGCGCGCCCTGGTGGACGGTCTTCTCCCAGCGCACCTTGCCTGTCGCAAGGTCCAAACAAAGGATTTTCCATTGGTGCTCGGCCTTGGAAGGCTCCGGGCGTTCCCCGCCCATGTAGAGCCCCTTCTTCGGCGCCTCGGACTGGCCGGCGCTCACCACGGCAGTAACGAACACCCGGTCGCCCCAGACGACCGGCGACGACCAACTCCGTCCCGGCAGATCGGTCTTCCACGCGACGTTCTCAGTGTCCGACCACTTGTCGGGCAGGTTGGCATTCGCGCTGGCCCCGGCGGCGCCGGGCCCGCGGAACTGCGGCCAGTTGGCGTCGGCGGCTGCCGTTCGCAGCGGAGCGCTGCCAGCACAGCCAACGAGCACAGCCAGCAAGACGCCTCGCCGCAGCGATTCGGAGGCGTGGGAGTGAAGGAGATTTGTCATGCTGCGGAAAGAGGTCCGCGCGTCGCGCACGGTTGGCGCGAAATGAACACCGGATAACGTCTTCATTCTGCGGCCGACTATAAACGTCTCTGGGTCCGCCGCATAGGTTAATCTCGATCGCCGTGTTCGCCAGGCGCCCTCGGCGCTGGCTGCCTGGAGAGCCCTCTGCCAAGTCTCAATAACATCTCCGCAGCTTGGGGACCTCGACCACGCCTTTTTGCTCGCCAGAGCCGCAGTCTGCGTCCTAGATGAAGCCATGCGCGCGTTGATCGTGGGCTGCGGTTATGTGGGCGTGCCGCTGGGCGCCGAACTGGCCCGCCTGGGACACGAGGTGCACGGATTCAATCGCTCGGCCGCCCGGGACGAGGAACTGGCCCGGGCTGGCGTCCGCCCTCTGCGGGGAGACGTGACCCAACCGGCGGACCTGGCCGCTCTGCCGGGGCCTTACGACTGGATCGTCAACACCGTCTCAGCCTCCGGCAGCTCGGAGGAGGACTACCAGCGGGCCTACCTGGACGGCGCCCGCTGCCTTCTGCAATGGCTGAAAGGCGCTTCCCTGGCGAAGTACGTTTATACGAGCAGCACCGGGGTGTACGGGCAGACGGATGGTTCGCCAGTGAAGGAAACGCATCCCACGGAACCGGGCACGGCCACGGGAAACGTGCTGGTGGAAACCGAGCAACTGCTGCTCTCGAGTTTCCGGGATGACCGGTTTCCTGCGGTGATCCTGCGGGTGGCGGGGATCTACGGGCCGGGCCGGGGACATTACTTGAAGCAATACCTCGCCAATGAAGC
>JAKLEJ010000579.1 GCA_022711695.1 Verrucomicrobiota bacterium
GGCTCGGCACAGGCCCGCTGCGTCGGCCTGACTGTCGATCTTGCCACAGGCGACGTCTCTTTCGCCTGGGAGAAAGCCGGCCGCGTGTGCCAGCTCGAGAAAGCGACCAGTCTCCTGGGCCCATGGACTCCGGCCAGCCCGGTGTTGACGGTCCCTCCGATCTTGGATCCCGGCGCAGGCAGCAACGCCCCGCAATCTTTCTATCGTTTGCGTCAGTGGTGACTTCGAATCCTCTCTTCGCGCCGTTCTGAGCGGCGTTCCACTCCTGTTCCGGTGCCTTCCGGCACACCCGCCTCCCCAAGGCCTGGGCGCGTATGCCCGGCGTGCCGAATTTTGCGTTTAGCACAGACGATCGTCATAGTTTAACGCAGATTTCGTTGAGCCCTTCTGGCGAAAGAGCGCCGATGTTAAGGCATTGATTCAAAGATTACAGGGTGCCAGCCCAATGCCCGGGAGCCTTTTGCCCAGCATGCCTTATTATGCGTTCATAATCGACGATCGCTAAGCTTTAACGCAAAATTGGATCGTTGCGTCGGGAGTGGGAGGCGCGGGATCAAGGGCGTTGAGCGGCGCGGGGGGAAACCGGCGGGGTCAGGAAGCGATCGAAGAAGGCGCAGAGTTGGGCATTGGAAAGTGGGGTTGGGGCGTGGCCGGCCCGATGCGTCATGGCGACCCTGCCAGTCTGACCGAGGAGGGCGTTCACCGCCAGAGCGTGGTTGAGCGGGATCCACCGCTCAGGAGGATCTTCGGAGCCGCCGGAGACGAGGAAGGGCCGCGGGGCGACGAGCGCATGCAGCTCATGGAGATCGTGTCCGAGGACCATCATGCGTTTGTAGGCGCCGGTTCGGGGGTTGGCAGCGGTGGGCAAACCCCGCGCGGGGCGTGTCTCCTTCGCATCCGCCCCGAGGTACCAGGGTTCCCAGTAGTTTACATTGGGCCGGGTTTCGTCGAAGACAATGCCAGGGTCGCTGACGGCGATGCAGGCGAAGCGGTCCCAGAGCGCGCCGGCAAAGAGCGCCCATTTGCCTCCGTAGGAGTGACCGACCACACCGATGCGCGAGCGGTCCACTTCCGGCCGGCGAGCGAGCAGGTTCCAGCAGTTGGCGGCCACGTAAGCGTGGAAGGACAGGGGCTGGCAGAGGGCGTCGCCTGTCTCCGGCTTCCAGGCGTTTCCTCCCGGCGTGCCGATTGCCAGCGCGACAAACCCCCGCCGCGCCAGTTGACGCGCGAAGTCGCGGTCCGGTTCCTTGCCGAAGCCGACGCTGGTTTCCGGCTCGTAATACACGACCAAAACCGCCGGAAAGGGGCCCGGACCCTCCGGAACCAGGAGCCAGCCATCGCCGGTTTGTCGCGGCGCGATCTCGATTCGCACCCGGCTCCAGGAGAGGCCCTCGCGATTGGTCTGGGAAAGGAAGCGCACCGTGGGATTCTCAATCATGGGCGGCCAGGGGCCCATCAGGTCGTTCCAATCTCTCAGAATCTCGGCTCTCCGCGCGGCCCAGTCGTGAGCCGTTGTGGCGCGGCGGCCGTCTTTGAAGAGAAGCGGGGAGCGATAGACGCCATATTGGCCGGCATACTGGGGAGGCGGCGCGAAACAGCCGGCCAGAGGGTCTTCCGCAGCCTGGCCCGCGCCGCAGCCCAGGAAAGCCGCCGCCAAAAGGGTTGCCAGCTTTGTCATGAGGCTATTAGGAACGCGGCCGGAGCCTGGGCAAGCCCGAATTTCCGCGCGAGACGGTCGGTCAGCTTTCGTACCAGGCCGGAAACAGCAACCCGCCCTGGTCCGTCGCGGCGAGGCGCAAACCCAGCAGCCGGTGCAGAAGGTGCCAGCCTCCGCGCCAGCAGAGCCGGCGGCTGATGCGGCGGCGGCGGGCGTTGGCGGCGAAGAAGCTGCCCAGGTAGGTCCGCACCCGGGACGCCGGCCAGTCCAACAAAAACGAGGTCAGAAGCGCGCGCTCCAGCACGGTCAGCCCGTCATGCGGTCGGTAGGAGGGCAGGAAACTGAAGCGGCGAAACGCCCGGCCGCTGGGGTCCCAGAGATCGGGACTCCAGAGCGCCGTGCCGGGCAGCGGGGTGAGCGGAATATAGAACGTCTGGTCGAGCCGCAGTTCCATGGCCTGGCGGTGGATGGCCCGCATGGTGGCGGGGGTGTCGCCGGGCAGCCCGTAGATGAACGAGCCCACCGTGAGCACGTCTGGAAAGGAACCGCGCAGGATCCGGAGCGCTTCGCGGGCGTGGCCCAACGCGCTGGTCTTGTGGAGCGTGGTCAGGCCGGCCTCGTCAGGGCGCTCGATGCCCAGGTAGATCTCGTTCAGGCCGGACTCAACACAAAGCGCGAGCGCGCCCGAGGCGGCGTCGCGGACCAGGCAATCGCTGCGCACCCAGGCGCTCTGTTCGACGCGCAGCCCCTCCCTGAGGAGGCGCTCGGCCAGCTCGGCAGGTACGCGCGGATGCGCGTTGAAGCAGGGGTCCACCCAGCCGAGGTAGCGGCGGCCGTGACGCTCCGTCAGCACGCGCACTTCCTCGACCAGGCGCTCGGCGGACTTCACACGCAGG
>JAKLEJ010000058.1 GCA_022711695.1 Verrucomicrobiota bacterium
GCCCGCCCAGTTGGTGGCCAGCAGCCAGTGGCTGAAACGATGCTTGTTGCTCGGGTAGGCCGTGGTGGTGTAGCTCTTGCCCAGCTCGAGCAGCGAGTTGGCGTAGTTGGGCGAGTAACCGCCCTGGCCCACGGTGGCCATCTGGAGCGGCGCGCTGAGCACATAGACGAAGCTAAACCCGGTCACGTAGCTCGAATTGGCAGCCTCGTCCACGGCATAGACCTGGAAACCGTTTGTGCCGGGCCGCAGGTCGAGCGGCGCTTCCCAGGCGCCGGGGTTTGCGACGGCAATCCATTGGCCGCCGTTGTGCCGATAATACAGGGTCACATTGCTCGCCCCCATGTTGTCCGCGACCGAGCCGCGCACCGTATAGACGGCGTTGCTGATCCGTTGGTTGGCCGCCAGGTTGGAGATGGTCACCGTAGGAGGGGCGACGTCCGACTGGCCGCTGAGCTGGAGCGTGAAAATCTCCTCCGAAACGTCGCCCAGGCTGACGGTGCGGCGGGACATCGTCCCGGAAAAGGCGACGCTCCGGGTGTCCACGAAGTCTCCCAACTGCACGGACGCCTCGGTGACGCCGGAGATGGCGCCGGCGGGCTCAAAGTAGAAATCGTAAGGGTCGGCCACCAGCGGACCGGTGTCCCAAAGGAAATCCGTGGCCTTGACGTTGACGGTCAGCAGGGTTGGCGTCCAGGAAACGGTGATCGGCTTGAAGGAATACGGCTCGCCGGTGTCCGGGACGTAGCGCTCGTCGATGAACGTGACCGTGGTCCTGCCCTGGTAATAATTGGTGTCCTCGTCGAGCGTCCACGACCAGTCGAACGCGCCCAGGCGCAGGGCAAAGACGGTGTTGCTGGTGAAGGCCGCCACGTTCACGTTGGTCAGGGTGGCGGTGATGGCGATCTGGTTGGTGTAATCGATCTCGACGATGGGCAGACCCCCGTCAAACGCGGGGGTCTCCACGTAACGTTCGGTGAACTTGTAGCTGGCCGGCAGGGCCCCGCGCGCCTCCCCCACAGCCAGAACCGCCAGCGCCGCCAGACCCAACAGCCGCGCCACCGCCGCCAGACCGCGCCGCCGTCTTGCCAAAAGGCCGCCGCCCGCCCCGCCAGGAATCTCTCTCAGTGTTTTGACAATTTGCATTTCAATAAAGCGACGCCAGACAGGACGCAGCCGGTCCGGCGTTTCGCACAAAAACCAGTCTAATCGGACACTGAGAACGCGCCGTCGTCAACTTGATAAATGGGCTGGTTTCCCGGGGGCCGGCCTGCTAAGAATGGCCCATGGCATCGCCAGACGCGAACCCGGGGGACTGCTCCGCCTTCCGCTGGCTTCGGACCGGCGAGGAGGGCTTGGAGACCATGCTGCTCTTGATGGATGCGGCCGCGCGCTCGATTCGCCTGGAAACCTACATCTTTGGCGATTCAGCCGTGGGGCGCCGCTTCCTGGAGGCGTTGGCGCGGGCGGCGAGCCGCGGGGTCAAGGTGCGCGTGCTGATCGATTCGGTGGGTTCGCTGGAGCTGCCGGATTCGTTCTGGGATCCGCTGCGCCAGGCCGGAGGCGAGGTCCGCTGGTTCAATCCCCTGGCCCTGGAGCGCATCAGCTACCGCGATCACCGCAAGGCCCTGGTCGTGGACGACGTCCTGGCGGTCGTGGGCGGGTTCAACATCGCCGAGGAGTATCACGGCGACGGGGTGAGGCGGGGCTGGCGGGATTTGGGCATGGAAATTCGCGGGGTGCTGGCCGTCGAGCTGGCCGAGAGCGTGGATGCCATGTTCAGCCTGGCCGAATTCCGGCACAAACGCCTGCACCGCCTGCGCAAGGGCGGGACCGTCAGCGCCGCCGCCGAGCAGAACTGGCGCCTGCTGTTGAGCGGACCCGGACGCGGCCATCGCGCCCTCAAGCGCGCCGTGGCGCGGGACGTGGCCCGGTCGGCCGATGTCGTGGTGATGAGCGCGTATTTCCTGCCCACCTGGCGAATACGGCGCGAGCTGCGCCGGGTGGCCCGACGCGGCGGGCGGGCGCGGCTGATCCTGGCGGCAAAGTCCGATGTTCTGCTGGCGCAGTTGGCCTCGCGCCGCCTCTACCAGGGATTTCTCAAGGCCGGAGTGGAGATCTACGAATACCTGCCCCAAGTCCTCCATGCCAAGCTGATCCTTGCCGACGACGTCGTTTACGCGGGGTCGGCCAATCTGGACGCCCGGGGCCTGGGCATCAATTACGAGCTGCTGGTGAGCGTTTCCAGTCCGGAGTTGGCCGCCGAAGGGCGCGGGCTCGTCGCCGAGACGCTCACGCATTGTCGGCGCATCCACCTGGACGAATGGCGGCGGTCGCGGGGGCTCTTTCAGCGGCTCATGGAAGCCCTGAGCTTCCTGATCCTGGCCCGGCTGGACCCCTACCTGGCCCGCTGGCAATGGCAGCGCTGGTGGCAGAAGCGGTTGACGCCGCGAGGCGCCCGGCGCCGCCGCGCCAAACGCCGGGGACTCGCCGGCTCCCAAGGGAGTGTGCGAGGCTGAGAGCGGCGCGACCGCTCTCCCGGCAGGGGTGCTCTTTCAAGCCGGGACTTCCCAGCCCTTGCGGTAGGTGTCTTTCAAGAACCGCGCCGCCTCGGGGGCGTTGGCCGGCTTCATCGCCGCGGAATCCCACTGGATCTTGCGGCCCGAGCGCAGCGCCACGTTCCCCAGCAGCACCAACTCGGTCAATTTGGCCCCATACTCGAAGTGGCTGCTGGCTGAAGCGCCGCCCTTGCAGGCGTCCAGCCAGTCGCGATGGTGGCCTTTGGAGCGCGGCAAGGTTTTGGGAGGACGCTGGTAAGTCTCCATGCGCGAAAGCGGCAGCAGCCGGGGCGGCCCGCCCCACCCGGCGCACATGATTTTCCCCTTGTCGCCGATGAACAACGTCCCGTTTCCGCTCTGGCCCATCGCGTCGTCCTCATCGAGTTCGTCGGGGCGCCTGGGCATGAGGCCGCCGTCGTACCACACGACTTCCACGGGCGGCATTTCGCCCCGCGCTCCGTAGCTGAACCGGAACAGGGAGGCCGGCGAGTCCATCTCCTCGTCCAGTCCGAAGGCGCAGGAGGCTTCGATGGTCCGGGGCGCGGCCAGGTCCAGGGCCCAGAGCGCGGCATCGAGGTGGTGGATGGCCATGTCGCCAATCACCCCGGTGCCGAAGGCCCAGTAATCGCGCCAGGTCACCGGCGTGTAATGGGGGCTGTAGGGGCGGGTCTCCCGCGGGCCGAGCCACAAATCCCAGTTGACGCCCGGCGGGACCGGGGCTTCCGGCGGACGGCCGGACATCCCCTTGCCCCACCGGCCGGCCGAGGTCCAGGCATGCACTTCCCGCACGGGTCCTATGGCCCCGGCGCGAAGCCACTCGACCGTCTGCCGGATGCCCTCGCCCGAGTGGCCGTGGTTGCCCATCTGGGTGGCCACGCCGGTCTCGCGGGCGACCCTGGCCACGTGACGCGTTTCCCAGACGCTGTGCGCGAGCGGCTTTTCGCAATAGACGTGTTTGCCCTGACGCATGGCGGTCACGCTCACATAGGCGTGCAGGTGGTCCGGCGTCGCGCACAGCACCGCGTCGATGGCCTTTTCCTTTTCCAGCAGGATCCGGAAATCCTCGTATTCGGCCACGCGGTAGCCGGCGGTCGTCCGGGAATGATGTTTCTCGATCTCGGCTTTGACGGGTTTGCGGCCGGCTTCGCCCTTGTAGTAGAACCGTTCGAGATCGAAGCGCTCGATGGGATCGGCGACGGCGACGATCTGGGCGTCGGGCTCGTTGAAGAGGGCGCGGACGTTGGTGCGGCCCTGACCGCCGCAGCCGATGATGGCGATGTTCACCCGCTCGCTCGGGGCTACGAAACCCGCTCCGCCCAGGACGGCGCGGGGAGCCAGGCTGAAGGCGGTCATGGCTCCGGTGGCGGCCAGGAAATGGCGACGGCTCAAGTGGCGCCCGCCGGCATCGTTCGGGGAAGGCGAAGCAGTCGTGTTCATGCGGGCAGCATGAACAAACCGAGCGGGTGGATCAAGGCGGATTCGGGTTCCCCGATTCCGTCCGCCGTTCTTCACCGCTCCGGATTCCGGCCGGGAATGGGCTTAATTGGGCGGAGTGTTTTGCACCCGCAGCCCATCGAGGGGCTTGCCATCCGGTTTGGCCAGCCGCGCGCAGTAGCCCCAGCCCGAGGTCCACTGGACGACTTTCAGCAGGACCTTGTTCCAGCCGGCCTCGAGGCTGACCTCGGCCTTTTCCGCCGCCGGGGCCACGGCCCCGCCGCGATTGTTGGAGATCACAACCTTCCCGTTCAGCCAGGCCTGGATGCCGTCATCGCTGCCCAGCTCGAGCCGGGCCGGCTGGGCGGTTTCCGAATAGACCCACGCGCGCGCGTAGGCCAGGCGGTTGTCGCCTCCGTAGAGTTTGCCCAGGTCCAGCAGCCACGGTTTGGTCTTGTCGGTTCCCGCCGGCATCGGCTGCCAGCGGAGACTGGCGTCGTCTCCCTGCTCCGGCGCGAAGACCACGCCGAAGAGGTCTTTGCCCGGCCACCCTTCCTTGGTGAACGGACCGGTGACCTGCCAGGCGGTGATGAAATCCGAAAAGCCCTTCACGGCCTCGAGCATGTCCCGGGCCGACTGCTTGAGCTCGGCATCCGCCGGCAGGTCCGCCACCCTGGCGAGGGCCGCCTGGACCGCCTGGCGATGCGCGCCGCAGAGATGGGGCGCGATGGTGGCCACGGCCAGCGCCGCCTCGGCGGCCACGGCTTGGTCCCCGAAGCACGACTCGGCCAGTTGCAGCGCGGCGAGGTCATGCACGCGGCCCAGGTGGCCCAGCACCAGCTTCTTCTCGTCGGCGTTCCGGGACAGTTCCATCACGGTCTTGAAGCGGGCGGCGGTGGCGGCGGGAGCGGCGTCGGCGGTGGCGCCCAGGAGACGCGAGGCGCCGCGCAGGGCCAGGGTGCGTTCGGTATCCTGGGTGGCGGCGCGGGCGGCTTCGATCAGCGCCTCGGTGGCCGAGGCGTCCGGCCACTCCGCCAGGCCGCGCATGGCCGCCTCGCGCACCCGCGGTTCCGCGTCGGTTCGGGCGGCCTTGAGCGTGTCGAGCGCCTGGGCGTTGCCGCACGAGGGCAGCAATCCCAGAAGCGAGACCCGCGCCTCAAGGTTTGTCGCGTTGGCGAGAACGGCGGCGACGGCTTCGGTCCTGCGGGAGGGCTCCGCCGTCCGGCTGAGGGCCTGGGCTGCCGTGCCCTCGAGGGCCGCGCGGGCATCGGCGGCCTTCAAGGTCAGCAGCCGGTCCAGGACAGATTTGAGGTCCTCGGATTGCACCAGCTTGTTCAGCGCCACGCAGGCCGCCTTGGCCACGGCGGCGTCGGCGCTCCCGGCCAACTCCAACAGGGCCGGCACGGAACTCCGGCTGGCGCGCTTGCCCAACACCGAGATCAGCGGAGGCTTGGTCTTGTCGTCTTGTTTGTTCAGGGCCTGAACAATGGCTTGATCCACGGCCTCGCCTCCCTTGAGCCCCACCAGCGCGCTGGCGATGGCCTGTCGGTCCTCGGTCTCCGGGGCGGCGCTCAGGGCCTTGACCAGGGTGGGAACCATGGTGGCGTCGCCGAGCCGCCCGAGCGCGAGGGCTGCGGCGCCGCGGACTGCGGGAGCCTGAGCCGCGAGGTTGGTGCTGATCGCGGCGACGGCGGCCTCGTCCTTGCGGCTGGCCAGCGCGTCGATCAGCAGCACCTGTTCGTCTGGAGTCAGCGCGCCGATCGTTCCGGCGAAGCGCGCCGAGGCCTCCTTGGCCTGCAACGCGCGGATGGCGGCGATGGCCGCCGGTTTGAGCGCGCCGTCCTTGCCGCGAAGGACCTTCTCGATGCGTTCCTGGCCGGCGTCCTTCTCGATGCTCAGCAGGCCGCTCAAGGCGGCCCTGCGCACGTGGGTCGGCTGCGATTCCCGGAGCAAGGCGTCGTAGATGCCCGTGGCGGCCCCGCTGTCTCCGGCCTGGATCAGCAGGTCCGCGGAAACCAGCAAGGCGGCCGCCGCCGCGCGCGCCAGCACCGGATCGCCCTTGTCGCGGAGGCCCGCCAGCTCGGCGAGCGCCGCCGGGCTGGAGATCTTGCCCAGGGCCCCGATGGCCGCCTGGGCCAGGGCGTCGTCAGGGCTGCGCGTCAGCGGGGTCAGGCTCTTGACCGCGTCGCCGTCGCGGCGGTCGCCGAGGGTGACCACGATCTGGACGCGGGCGGGGCCGGCGGCTTTTGCCAGGGCCTCGCGCAGCGCCTGGTTTGCCTTGGGGGAGGGGTAAGACCCCAGGGCCAGGCAGGCCATGCCCACGGTGTCTTCTCCGGTCAGCATCCCGGCAAGCGCGGGCAGGGCCTTGTCCGAGCCGATTACCGCAAGCTGCGTGCAGGCGAAGCGGCGGGCCTCCTGGGTCGAGGTCGGCGCCAGCAACCGAATGAGGGCGGCCTCGACCTCGGCGCGGGCGGCGGCATCGCCGGCCGAATCGCGGAGGGCCTGTTCCAGGGCGCGCAGCGGCTCGACCGGCCCGCCGGATTGGTATTTGGCGGCCTCGGCGACCACCGGGCCAAGTTCGGCGGCCGGCAGAGCCGCGGCCAGGCACAGGGCGCTCAAGGCAAAAGTCAGGGTTTTCATGGTGCGGGAAAGCGGGAGAATCATGGATCGGGTTGGAGAAACGGGATGTTGCGCCGTCCGCCTAGATGCGCCAGGGCGCGCGCGGTTCGCGGTAGAGCATGCGGTTGGCGTCCTCGTTGTCGAACTTCTCCGCCGCCGGGTCCCATCGGAGCTTGCGACCCAGCCGGGCGCTGATGGTCATGGATTCGCAGATGGTCTGGGCGCGGTGGGCCACCTCCGGGTTGCACACCGGCGGGGTGCGGCTGCGGATGCCGTCCAGCAGGTTGCGCACGTGCGCTCCCGCGTTGCCCCAGCCCACGCCGCCCGCGCCTTTCAAGGCCAGGATCGATTTGGGCTCGGCTTTCACCGCGTCCGTTTCGTCGTCCACCTGAATCCAGCCTTCCTCCCCGATGTAACGGATGTAGCGGTCGGTGAAGCCGCCGCGCTGGTTGATGACGCCCTGGACGCCGTTGGCGTAGCGGCATTTGAACGTGCCGGTCAGGGCGGTTTCGCTCATGTGCTTCTTGGGGTCGGGCCAGACAATGTCGCTGGTCTCGAATTCGACCGGGCCGGTGTCGTCCGTTCCCAGGACCCACTGCATCTGGTCGGTGTAGTGCGTGCCCATGTCCGTGTGCATGCCTTCGCCGGTGTCCCAGAAGTAGGCCCAGCCGTTGACGCGCCCCGGCACGAACGGGCGCCACTGCACCGGCCCCAGCCACATGTCGTAGTCCCATCCGGCGGGCACGGGGGTGGCCTTCTCGTGGGCAACGGCGCTGCCCGTCCAGAGCTGCATCTCCACCGTGTGCACCCGGCCGATCTTGCCCTGCCGGACCATCTCGCGGGCAAAGGCGTAGGACTCGGTGTTGCGGCGCTGGGTGCCGGCCTGGTAGATGGTCCCGTAGCGGCGGGCGGCATCGACCAGCTCGCGGCCCTCGCGGATGGTCAGGCTGATCGGCTTCTCGCAATAGACATCCTTGCCGGCGCGCGCTGCGAACATCGAGGCCGTGGCGTGCCAGCGGTTGCCGGTGGCGATCAGCACCGCATCGATGTCGCGTTGCGCCAGCAGCTCGCGAAAATCCCGGTAGATGCGGCAATCCTGGTTGTTGTAGTGCTGGTCCACGCTCTTTTTGGCGTTCTCGCGGCGGTCCTGCCGCGCGTCGCTCACCGCCGCAAAGCGGATCTCCGGAAAGGCCAGGAAGTTGGGCAGGATGAACATGGCGCGGTTGCCCATGCCGATGCCGCCAAACACGATCCGGTTGCTGGGCGCGGTGGCGCCGTTGAGCCCGAGCACCGCCCCGGGCACGACCAGGGGCGCCGCCAGGGCCGCGGCTGCCCGCTTCAAAAATTGGCGTCGGTGACACGTGGAAAGACCGGTCTGTTTCATGCTGGCCTCCGGGCGCGGGTGGTGTGAATTGTCATTCTGACCCGAATCATCCGAATGGGGTCCGAAAAGTAAAGAGGAGAATTCCGCGCCGCCGATCGAGGGCCGCCGCCCGGAGCTTCCGTTGCGCGAGTCCCTCACGGCGCAAACGCGGGGAGGAAGCGTCGGCGGAGGGGCGACGAACGCGACCGCAAAGGAACCGGCCCGCGCAATGCCGCGCCCGCCGCGCCGGTCACACGGCCGTGTCGAAGAGGCTCGGGTCCATTTCCGCGGCCAGCTTCCGCGAGGCCGCCAGAATCTCTTCCCCGGATTCCGAGGCCAGGGCCGATTTCGCCAGTTGCTGGGTCTCGCTGAGCTTGAGCCGCCGGATGAGGTGTTTGATGCGGGGCACCGACGCGGGGGCCACGCTGATTTCGTCCACGCCCAACCCGAGCAGGAGGGGCGTGAGCGCCGCGTCGGCGGCCATCTCTCCGCAGACGCCCGTCCAGATGCCCTGGGCGTGCGCCGCCTCCGTGGTCATCTGGATCAGTCGGAGGATCGACGGGTGAGTGGGCTCATAGAGATGGGCGATGCGGGCGTTGAGCCGGTCCACCGCCAGCGAATACTGGATGAGATCGTTGGTGCCCAGGCTGAAAAACTTGACCCGTTTGGCCAGGGCGGGGGCGGCCAGGGCCGCCGACGGGATCTCGATCATGATGCCGATCTCGAGGTTCTCGTCGAAGGGCACGCCCTGCCGGCGCAGGTCCGCCCGGCATTCGTCCACGAGGGCGTTGGCTTCCACCAGCTCCTGCAAACCCGAGATCATTGGGTACATCATCTTGACGTTCCCCTCGGCGCTGGCCCGGAGAATGGCCCGGAGCTGCGTGCGGAAGAGGTCGCGCTCCTGCAGGCAGAAGCGGATGGCGCGCCACCCCAGGAAGGGGTTCAGTTCCGGGGCCATGGTCAGGTGCGAGCAGAACTTGTCGCCGCCCAGGTCCAGGGTGCGGATGATGACCGGGTGGGGTTTCACCGCCACGGCCACGCTGCGGTAGGCCTGGTATTGTTCCTCCTCGGCGGGCAGTTGACGGCGGTTGATGAACAAGTACTCGGTGCGGTAGAGGCCCACCCCCTCGGCCCCGCAGGCTTTCACCTGCTCGACCTCCTCCGGCACCTCGATGTTCGCCGAAAGCACGATGCGCGCGCCGTCGAAGGTCACGCTGGCCTTGTCGAGGGTGTCGCGCAGCTTGGTTTCGAGGCTGAGCTGCCGCTTGGCCAGTTGTCCGTACTCCCACAGGGTTTGCTCCGTGGGGCTGATCACCAGCAGCCCGTTGTAGCCGTCCAGCAGCACGTGCTGGCCCGTGACCAACTCGCGGCTGACGTTGCCCAGGCCCACCACCGCCGGAATCTGCAGCGACCGCGCCATGATGGCCGTGTGCGACGTCTTGCCTCCGATCTCTGTCGCAAAACCCAGCACCCGCCTTTTGTCCAGCACCGCCGTCTGCGAAGGCGCCAGGTCCGGGCTGATGACGATGCATGGGGCCTCCAGCCGGGAGAGGTCGTTATCGTCCATCCGGCCCAGGAGGTTGTTCAGCACCCGCTGGGTGACGTCCCGCATGTCCGCGGCCCGCTCGCGCAGAAACTCGTCGTCGATCGCGCTCAGGGCTTCGGTGTAGCGCGCCGCCGCCACCTTGAAGGCGTGCTCGACGTTCACCTTGTCCTCCTCGATCATTCGGATGACTTCATCGACCAGCGCCGGGTCCTCGAGCACCAGCAGGTGCGCGCTGAAGATGTCGGCGTCGCGGCTGCCGATGGTCCGGCTGACCTGCTGCTGGACGTCCAGCACCTGGCGCCGCGTCGTGGTGAGCGCCTTCTGCAGTCGCTCGATATGCGCCGCCGTCTCGCCTTCCCCGATCGAATACTGGGGGACCGCCAGCGATTCCGCCCCGCCCAGCACCAGGACCTTGCCGTGGCAGACCCCTTCCGAGACGGGTATCCCTCGGATAATTCGCTCGCCAGTCTGTCCTGCTGCAGACATTTTGAAATCATTTAACCAACCGATCCGTCAAAGGAAAGACAAATTGGCTGGACTTTGCCGTTTGCGCAGCCGCGATACGGCCGAAAAAATCTGGCGCGAAATCGGGGCCGCTCCACAATGGGGGCTGCCCCGCCGCGCGCGGGCCGTCCATGAACGTTTTGAAACTGTCTTACGCAATCCTCTGCCTGGCGCTGGGGGCGGCGGCCGGCTGCCGCACGGCGCCCTCGGGAGGCCCCCTCGCCCGGTTCGAGTTTGCCCAGCCCCACATGGGCACGCTCTGGACCCTCACCCTTTACGCGCCGGATCCGGCCGCCGCCACCAACGCCGCTCATGCCGCCTTTGCCCGAATCGCCGCCCTGGACCGGATGATGACGGACTACAATCCGGACAGCGAGCTGATGCGCCTGGGCAAGTCCCCGGTCGGCCAGCCCCAGCCGCTCAGCCAGGATCTCTTTGACGTGCTGGCCCTGTGCCAGGAATTCTCCCGGGCCAGCGGCGGGGCCTTCGATGTCACCGCCGGGCCGGTGGTGCAACTGTGGCGCCGGGCCCGGCGGCAGCGGGAACTGCCCGATCCGGCGCGCTTGGAAAAGGCGCGGCAGTCGGTGGGTTACGAGCGGCTCCGGCTCGATCCTCGCCGGCGAACGGCAACCCTGCTGGCGGAGAACCTGCGCCTGGACCTGGGCGGCATCGCCAAGGGCTACGCCGCGGACGCGGCCTTGCGCGTGCTGCGAAAGATGGGAGCGCCCCGGGCGCTGGTGGCGGCCAGCGGCGACCTGGCCATTGGCGATCCGCCCCCGGGCAGGCCCGGCTGGCGCGTGGGCGTGGGGGCCCCGGGCAGCTTCACCAACCTGGCAGGCACGCTCTGCCTGCGTAACGCGGCCGTGTCCACCTCCGGCGACACCGAGCAATTCGTCACCCTGGGCGGGGTGCGTTACTCGCACATTGTCGATCCCCGCACGGGCCGGGCTCTGACCAACCGCCTCCAGGTGACGGTCGTGGCCGACCGGGCTGCGCGCAGCGACGCTCTGGCCACCACGGTTTGTGTGCTCGGCCCCGGGCGGGGCCAGGCCCTGATCGAGTCGCTCGGCCGGCCCTCGACCCTCATCTTCGCGCCCGGGGCTGATGGCGGATACCTCTCCTTCTCTTCCCCGCGCTTTCCGCCGCTGCAAAAAGACCGTTGATTCCCGGGGGGATTGCAGGCACTCTGCCACGGAACACGACATGGCTCTCTCGATGAAATCGCTGGCAAGAGTGCTCTCGGCGCTGGGTTTCCTGGCGGCCGGCGCGCAGCCCACCCACAACCTTTACGCCCAAACCACCCCGAGCGACGGTCAGCGGATCGCCTTTCTGGGAGATTCGATCACCCAGGGGGGCTGGGGCAACCCGGGCGGCTATGTGCGCCTGGTTCTGGCCGGCCTCGAGGCCAACGGGATCAAAGCCGTTCCCATCCCCGCCGGCATCGGCGGCCACAAGTCCAACCAGATGCTCGAACGGCTCGGCCGCGATGTGCTCAGCCACAAACCCGACTGGATGACCTTGAGCTGCGGCGTCAACGACGTCTGGCATGGGGTGCACGGTGTGCCGCTGCCGCAATACAAGACCAATATTGCCGCCATCGTGGACCGCTGCCACGACGCCGGCGTGAAAGTCATGATTCTCACCTCCACTGTCATCGGCGAGGAACTCGACAACGAGAACAATGCCCTCCTGGCCCCCTACAACGAATTCCTGAGGCAGCTCGCGGCCGAGAAGAAATGCCTCCTCGCCGACCTGAGCGCCCTGTTCCACCAGGCCCTCAAAGCCGGCCCCAAAACCGGCCGCGTCCTCACCAGCGACGGCGTGCACATGAATCCGGCCGGCGACCAGTTGATGGCCAAAGGCGTGCTCCGGGCCTTTGGGCTGGACGAAGACAGGCTGAAAAAAGCCGAAGAGGCCTGGCAGGATCTCCCCGGCGCCGCCACGCTTCAGGGCTCCTTTGCCGCGGGCAAGGGCAAGGTCCTTCGCGGGACACGCGGGGTGACCCTGCGCCAGCGCCAGCAGCTCTCCGCCCTGGCGGCCGCCCGCAACCAGTCTCTGGACACGCTCCTGAACGACCTCTATGCCGCCGAAGCCAGAACCCTCCTCAAACCCTCCGGCCAATACGAGTCCTTCGAGGAGATATTCCGCGACAAACAGGAAGCCGCCTGCCAGGCTCGCCTCCAGGAGCAATTCGGCCGGCGCATCGACGAACTGCTCAAGCAGCCGTAGCCTGAATGCCTCCGCGAGGATTCCGGGTCAAGCTCCGGAGAATGGATTCAGGATGCGGACCCCGGTGCTGCGAAAACCGCCTTCGTCCCGGCTGACCACGACCAGGTCGTGCGCCAGGGCGGTTGCCGCCAGCAGGGCATCGAGGACGGGCGCTGGCTGCCGGATATCCAAGCGGCCCCAGCGGTCAACGACCTTTTCTTCGATTCTCCTGACGATCAATTGAGGCATGATCTCTGAGTTCAAATACTGATATCAACGATAGCACATCC
>JAKLEJ010000580.1 GCA_022711695.1 Verrucomicrobiota bacterium
CCTGGCGGGCGAGCCGTCCGGCATCTTGAGGCCCGGGACCTCGCGCAGATCCTCCGGGGCGTATTCGGTGACGTCCGGCCACATATCGACCGTGAACCGCCCCCCGTTGGTCCGTTCCAGGCCCTGGCCCCAATGCACGAACCCAAAGCCGCTGCCGTCCCCGGGCGTGTTGAACCAGCCCTGGTACCCGCAGAGCACCTTGCCGTCCAGGGTGGTGGCGTCGATGTCGGCGCGCGTCGGCCCTTCGTAAGGGCGCAGCCACGGTTGGTCGGGTGCGGCGGCGGGCTCGGCGGCGCCCACGCTGCCGGCGAACAGCAACCAGAGCGCGGCCGGCAGCAAACCGGTGAGGAGACCCTTGGCTGCGGGCCTGAACCGCCCCGCCTCGCTTCGATGGGAATGGGATCGCTTGGAGAGAGTCATTTTGTCGGGATTCGAGAGGCGCTGACGGAGCAGCGCCATCCAATGGGAACGGGATCGCATCGAGGCAGTCATTTGGCCAGCGCCTCGACGGCGGCCTGTTGAAAAGCCCGACGCACCTCGCTGCCGTCGCTGTTGCCGATGTCCGAGCGCTCGATCATGAGGATGAAAGCCACGCCGCGCGCGGGATCCATCCACGCTTGGGTCCCCCAGGCGCCGCCGTGGCCGAAGGTCCCGGCCGACAGCATGGCGGCCACGCCCGGATGCGGGGCGCGCAACACGCACGTCCCGATGCCCCAGCCATAGTTGGCGCCGCGGTCGCCGGACGCCGGCGACTGAAAGAATCCGGTTCGGAGGTCCCCGGTCTGGACGGTTTGGAGCAGCTTCATCGCTTGGGCGCTGAGGTAGCGCTTGCCCTCAAAGGAACCCCCTCCCAAGAGCATCTGGCAGAAACGGGCGTAGTCGGGGCCGGTGGAGAACAGGCCGCCGTTGCCCAACGGCGGGCGGCCCTCGACTCCAAAGCCGGCGGGGGCGAGGGCCGGCTCCAACGCGCCGGTGGACTTGTTCATCCGGGTGGTGAGCACCCGCTGTGCGGCCGGCTTGCGGGCCGGATAGAAGGTGGTGCTCTTCATGCCCAGCGGCTCGAAGAGGCGCTTGTCGAGAAAGACAGCGAAGGGCTGGCCGCTGACGATCTCGACAATCCGGCTGGCGGTGTTGATGCTGGACTGGCAGTAGCTCCACTTCGCTCCCGGCTCGAACTGCATGGGCGCGGCCAGGTAGAGCGGGATCAGGTCGGCCAAGGTGCGCGCCTGCGCGGCGCCTTCCCGGGAGGCTTCGCCCAGGCCCGAGGTGTGGGTCATGAGCTGGGCGATGGTGAGATTGGCCGGCCTCCCGGAAGGCGTCTTGAGCCCGGCGAACTCGGGGATGTGCTTCGCCACCGGGTCGCCCACGTTGAGCTTGCCCTCGTCCTGGAGCATGAGGAGGGCGACGGCGGTGACGGGCTTGGTCATTGACGCGATCCAGAACAGGGAATCGGGGCGCATGGGCGTCCGGTTGGTCAGGTTGGCCAGGCCGGTCGCCTCGCAGTGCAGGATCTTATCCTTGGTGGCAACCACGGTGACGGCGCCGGCAATGTCCCGGGCGTTCACCGCCGCGCGCATGGCCGCGCTGACCCCTTCAAACGTGGGAGCGGCGGCGGTGGCAAGCAGCGGCATAAGCAGCAGAATGGCGGAATAGCGGGTTTTCGGTGTCATGGGTTTGGGTTTTCACGGTTGGATCTCAGGGCGAGGGACTCTTAGGGGTCTTCCCGCCGGGCCTGGCCCCGGCAGCAGCCCAGACGGCGCGGATGGCGTCCTCGTCGCCAAAGCCGGCCGGAACCGCCGCGCTGGGCTTGTTGGCGTAATACCACCGCAGGCTGTCGCGCGGGGATTGCAGGGTGCGGCTGCCAGGCATCTGGAGGAAGCCGTTGGGGTCGGTGCGCCGCACCCAATCCCAGGCGTAGCGCAGCCAGTTGCTGCGGTATTCCTGGCTCTGGTGGGCAAACCAGGTGATCTCGTCGTAGCCCCAGATCCAGATGCTGCCCGCCCGCGCCTGGCCGGGCGTCCGGCTCACGCCCCAGTTGTCGATTTCAACCAGGTACGGCAGATGTTCGCAGTTCCAGCCGCTGAAGGTCTTGCCGCCCTTGCTCCGCCCGTAGATGCCGTCTACGAACCCGACTTTCAGAATCGCTTCCTGCGGCTTGTCCGGCGTCTCCATGATCCGCAGGGGGAACGAGTGAAAGTCCATCAGGAGCTGGCCGTCGCGCAAGAGACCGCCGCTGGGAACGTGGGAATCGAGCAGCACCATCTGCCGGCGCGCGCGCCGGGCTGCGTGCGACCGGATCAGGCCCAACACCTGGGAGTAGTGCTCCAGGTTCCGGTCGTTGTGGTTCATCAGCTCCGTCTGACCCAGGTGGATGGCTTCGCAGCCCGCGTCGATGAACGACGCCCCGAGATAGTAGAACCAGAGCTTGGTCTCCGGCCGGCTGACGTCGGGCACCGACTGGCCGCCCTGCCAATGGTCCTTGAACCGCCCGTTCGGATACAGCATCTCGGTGTAGCGGAAGTGCCGCTTTTCCGCCGACTGGCC